>DASTET010000430.1:0-9109 GCA_035709445.1 Blastocatellia bacterium
AAGCTTGAAAAGGTGAACTGGTAATTCGACAGCTGAAAAGGACAAAGATCATGGACGTTCGCTTACAGATATCGATGGTGTTTCACCTGGACAAGTGCATCGGGTGCCACACGTGCTCTATCGCGTGCAAAAACGTCTGGACCGATCGCAAGGGCGCTGAGTACATGTGGTGGAACAATGTTGAAACGAAGCCCGGCACGGGCTATCCGACCGCGTGGGAAGACCAGGGCAAATACCGGGGCGGGTGGGAGCAGAAGAACGGTCGCCCGGAATTGAAGATGGGCGGAAGGGTCCTGCGCGTGCTCAACGTATTTCACAACCCGTACATGCCGAAGCTTGACGACTACTACGAGCCGTGGACCTACAAATACGAAGACCTGTTCAACTCGCCTGAAGGCGCGGACCAGCCTACGGCAAGACCGATCTCGATGATAACGGGCAAGCCGCTCGACATAGAAGCAGGGCCAAACTGGGACGACGATCTGAGCGGCTCGCCCGTCTATGCCGCGAACGACCCGAACCTCGAATCGCTCACTCCAAAGCAGCGCGAAGAATTATTCGATATAGAGCGACTCGTCTTTTTCTACCTGCCGCGCATATGCAACCACTGCTTGAACGCGGCCTGCGTAGCCGCCTGCCCGTCGGGCGCTATCTACAAACGCGGCGAAGACGGCATAGTGCTTATAAACCAGGAGCGGTGTCGCGGCTGGCGAATGTGCGTGACGGCCTGCCCTTATAAGAAGACCTTTTATAACTGGTCGACGGGCAAGTCTGAAAAGTGCATCCTCTGTTTCCCCAGGCTCGAAACCGGGCAGGCCCCGGCCTGTTTTCACTCGTGCGTGGGGCGGATCCGTTACCTTGGCGGGCTGCTTTACGACGCGGACCAGATGCTCGAAGCGATGCGCGTCCCGGATGACCGGCTCGTAGAGGCGCAGCGCGAATTGATACTCGATCCGTTCGACCCGAAGGTCCAGGCCGGGGCGCTCAGAAACGGCATCGACGAGCGGGCGATTGAAGCGGCGCAGCGCTCGCCCGTCTATCGCTACGTCAAGCAGTGGCGTCTCGCGCTCCCTCTTCACCCTGAGTTTCGCACGCTTCCGATGCTCTTTTACGTGCCGCCCCTGCTGCCCGTGATGGCAAAGACCGAAGAAGGGCTCTATGACGCATCGGGTAAGGAGCTGTTCAGCCCTATTGAAAAGGCGAGACTGCCGGTCGAGTACCTGGCCAGGCTCTTTTCGGGCGGCAACGTCGATTTAGTCGATCACGCGCTCAAGAAACAGTACGCGGTCCGCCTCTTTAAACGCATGGAGACCGTGGGCGATATGGAGCACGCAACCGTCAAGCGCGCGCTTGAGCAGGTCGGCATGACCGAAGAAGAGGCCGAACAGATTTATCGTCTGACCTCGCTCCCGACCATGGAGGAGCGATTCGTTATCCCGCCGTCGCACCGCGAAGAGGCTATGCAGATGCTGAGCGATGACTTCCTGTTGGACAGAGGCGAAGCCGGGCTGGGCTTCCGCGATAGACCCGTAAGGGGAGCATAGGAGCCGAGATTATGAGCCAGATTTACGAACTTCTCGCAAACCTTCTCGAATACCCGGACGAGTTCTGGGGCCTGAAGCTGGATATGTGCCAGCATCGAATCGGGAGAGAATGCCTTGAGCTTGCCCGCCCCTTCTCGGAGTTTTACCGGAACGTCGAAGGCCGGTCCGTTGTCGAGATGCAGGAGCTTTACACATCGACGTTCGATCTCAACCCCGTGTGCGCGCTCGAAGCGGGTTATCACCTTTTCGGCGAAGACTACAGGCGCGGCATCTTTCTGGCCAACCTGCGAGAGGCCGAAGCGCCTTACGAGCTTGGACAGGCCAGGCAGTTGCCGGATTATCTGCCGGTATTGCTGCGCCTCCTTGTGAAGCTCGAAGAGGGGGAGCTTAGAAGCGATCTCATATCCGAGTGCCTTATCCCGGCGATAGAAAAGATGACCGAATCTCTCGACAAAGCGCAGAGCGCTTACAGAGACCTCGTCGCGACGATAGATGCGGCATTAAAGCGCGAAGCCCCTGAGCGCGCGGCCCGCGCTTCGACAGCGAATCTCAGACGGTCTGTCGAACTGCCGGTGCTTGAAATGAAAGGCGGCTGTCATGCTTGATAATCTTCTCTTCATCATATTCCCTTATGCGGCGGTGCTGCTCGCCGTGGTCGTTACGGCGCAGCGGTACTTCAAGAAAGGCTTCTCCTACACGAGCCTTTCATCCCAGTTCCTCGAAAGCAACGAGCTGTTTTACGGCTCGGTCCCGTGGCACATAGGCATAATCGGCGTCATGACGGGCCACCTTATCGGGTTCCTGTTTCCCGCCGAGGTGCTCTGGTTCAACGGAGTTCCCGCGCGGCTATACATACTTGAAACAACGGGGTTGCTCTTCGGGCTGCTGGCGCTCGTGGGGCTCGTAAACCTCATCGTCCGCCGCCATGTCTCGTCGCGCGTCAGGGCGGTCACGTCGCTGATGGACGTTGTCGTGCTGCTGCTTCTGCTCACGCAGGTCGTGCTCGGAGTCTACACGGCGGTCTTTTATCGCTGGGGCTCGTCCTGGTACGCGATATCGGCAGTTCCATATCTGCGCTCGCTCTTCACCCTGCAACCCGACGTTGCGATGATCGCGCCGCTGCCGCTCGTGATCAAGCTGCACATCGTGAACGCATATCTGCTCGTAGCCGTGTTCGGTTTCTCGCGGCTCGTTCACATGCTTGTCGTCCCTCTTCATTACCTCTGGCGACCGTATCAGGTCGTCATATGGAACTGGAACAGGAAGAAGATCAGGGGCCAGGCCCCCGTATTGCGACCGCAGCCGGTCGAGGTGACCCTGCCGGTCAGCGAGCCGTCGGTTGAAGGTAAGCCCGCATTCACGAGGTGAGATGATGAGCCTTAGGACTGCAAAAATAGTCTCGCTGCTTGTGACAATCATAGGCGCTGTCGTGATGCTGCAAAACTCGACCTTTAGCTGGCTCGGCAACCAGCAGGGTTATGAGCCGGTCCAGCCCATAGAGTTCTCGCACAAAGTCCACGCGGGCGATAACCAGATAAGCTGCCTCTACTGTCACTCCGCCGCCGAAAAATCCAAGGTCGCGGGCATACCCGCAGCCTCGACCTGTATGAACTGTCACACGCAGATTCGAAAGGATTCGCCCGAGGTAAAAAAAGTAGCGGACTCCATAGCGGAGAACAGGCCCATTCGCTGGATGAAAGTGAGCGACCTGCCCGATCACGTCGTCTTCAACCACAGCCGCCACGTTTCGGCGGGGATCAAGTGCCAGCAGTGCCACGGGCCGGTCGAGACGATGGAGCGCGTATCTCAGGTCGAAACCCTCTCGATGGGCATGTGCGTCAACTGCCACCGCACTCACCGTGAGGTGACACTCGATGAGGCAGGCAAGCCGATCATTTCGAGAGAGGCGACTCCGAAAAGATTGATGGCTTCGACCGATTGCTCGGTCTGCCATCACTGATGGAAAAGTTATGAGCGGTCAAAAGCTTTGGCAAATAATTCAGCGACAGGGCGCGGACGACCGGGCGTGCGAGCCCGACGCGCCCCCACGGCCTTCGATGTCGCGGCGCACGTTTATCGAATTGATAGGCTTTTCAGCCGCAGGGCTTGCGCTCACAGGCTGCCGCCCGCCTTCGCAAAATATCATCCCCTACGTGAAGCAGCCCGTCGAGCTGACGCCGGGCGTCGCGAGCTGGTATGCGTCCGTCTGCGGAGGGTGCAGCGACGGCTGCGGAGTTCTGGTCAAGGTCCGCGACGGTCGCCCGATAAAGCTCGAAGGCAACCCCGAGCACCCCTTGAGCAAGGGAGGGCTCTGCGCGCTCGCTCACGGGCTCGTCTTCTCGCTCTATGACGGCGAGCGGCTCAGCCAGCCGCTGATCGGATCGAAAGCCTCTTCGTGGAGCGAGGTCGATAATCAGATCACGCAAAAGCTTGAAGCGATAAAACAGATGGGCGGCAAGGTGCGGCTGCTCACTCGCGCGATAACGGGGCCGACCTCGCGAACGGCTGTAACCGGCTTCCTGAGCCAGTTTGAGGACGGCAGGCATATTGTCTATGAAGCCGTTTCGAGCGCGGCCATACGCCAGGCCCATTTGAAGACGCATAAGACCGCAGCGATACCCCGCTATTATTTCGACCGCGCAAAGCTCGTCGTGAGCTTCGGCGCGGATTTTCTTGGGAGCTGGTTCGCCCCGGTACAGTGCGTGCGCGATTATGCGCGATCACGCGACCTCCGCGGTGGCCGCCGCGAGATGATGCGCCATATTCAGCTCGAATCGCGGATGTCGCTAACGGGGAGCAACGCCGACCGGCGAATAAAGGTCTCGCCCGCCGAAGAGATCGACGCCCTGCTCCTGCTCGCAAAACGCATCGCCGCCGGAACGAACAGGACCGCTGCCTCAGACCGTTTCACCTCGCTCGATGAGTCCGGCCTTAGCCCGCATCTGCGCGAGGCAATCGAGGAGATTGCGCGCTCGCTTCTGAGCCTCGGCGGCCTTTCGCTGGTCGTGAGCGGATCGAACGATGCGGACGCGCAATGCCTTGTCAATTTCATCAACGAGGCGGTGGGCAGCTACGGCAAGACAATCGATCTCAACTCGCCTTCCGCTCAGAAGCAGGCCAACGACGCGGAGGTCGTCGAGCTTGTGCGCGAGATGAACGCGGGCGAAGTCGCGGCCCTGATCATATCGGGCGTGAACCCGGCTTATGACTTTTTCGCATCCGATGATTTCATACGAGGTCTATCAAAAGTCCCGCTCAAGATATCGCTGAACCGCTCGCTCGATGAGACCTCGGCGCTTACGGATTATGTATGCCCGCAGCACTACTTCCTCGAAGCGTGGGACGACGCCGAGCCAGTGCCCGGAATATTCAGCCTCTATCAGCCCGTCGTGGCCCCGCTGTTCGATACGAGGGCCTATCAGGAGAGCCTGCTCAGGTGGAGCGGCGACAACCGGGCTTTTTATGACGTGCTCAGAGAGTCGTGGAAAGAGCGGCTCTATCCGCGACAAAACAGACACGCATCGTTTGACGAGTTCTGGGACCGCTCGCTGCACGACGGCTTTATGGAGCTTGATGGGCTCGCCCCTCAGCCGTTCGAGTTCATATCCGAAGAGCTGAACCAGTCGGCAGAGCGTTTGAAGGAGCGCGCCCGCAGCCTTACCGGCGGCCTCAATCTCGTGCTTTATGAGAAGACCGCGATCCGCGACGGCCGCTTCGCAAACAATCCCTGGCTCCACGAGCTGCCCGATCCGATCACAAAGATCACCTGGGACAATTACGCCTGCGTCTCACCCGAGCTAGCCAGGAGCCTTCAGCTTGAAGAGGGGCGCGTTGTGCGCATATCACGAGGCGCGGCCTCGATAGAGCTTCCCGTTTATATTCAACCCGGCCAGCACGACCAGACCGTTGCGGTCGCGGTCGGGTACGGGAGGACAAAAGCGGGCAAGGCCGGGACCGGCGTGGGCGTCAACGCTTACAGCTTCGTCGCTTTCGAGAACGGTTCGTTTCAGTATTCGACAGCCGATATAGCTCTTGAAAAGAGAGCAAGCCGAGTCGAGCTTGCGTCCACGCAGCGACACCACACGCTCGACGGCAGACCGATTGTCAAAGAGTTCTCGCTCGATGAATACACAAAGGGGCTCACGGAAGAGGGCAAAGAGCACGCATCACACAGCATATGGAAGGACCACCCGTACGGCGAGCACAAGTGGGGAATGGTCATAGACCTCAACGCCTGCATAGGGTGCTCGGCCTGCATACTGAGCTGCCAGGCCGAGAACAATGTGCCGGTCGTCGGGAGAGATGAGGTGCTCCGCCAGCGCGAGATGCACTGGATAAGAGTCGACCGCTATTACAATGGCGATCCGTCAGACCCGACGGTCGTCTATCAGCCGGTTTTGTGCTCGCAGTGCGACAACGCTTCCTGCGAGAGCGTATGCCCGGTGCTTGCCACTGTGCACAGCAGCGAAGGCTTGAACATGCAGGTCTATAACCGGTGCGTCGGCACGCGCTACTGCGCAAACAACTGCGCATACAAGGTCCGCCGCTTCAACTGGTTCGAGTACCCGCATTCAGACCCCATAGCAAGCCTCGCGCTCAACCCGGACGTGACCGTGCGGTCGCGCGGAGTGATGGAGAAATGCACCTTCTGCGTGCAGCGGATCGAAGAGGTGAAGATACGGGCGCGAAACGAGGGGCGAGATATAAGAGACGGCGAGATACAGACCGCCTGCCAGCAGAGCTGTCCCGCGAACGCCATCACGTTCGGCGATCTCGTCTATGCGGATAGCAGCGTCACCCGGCTAAAACACGACAGCCGGGATTACGTGCTGCTCGAAGAGCTGAACCTGCGGCCCGCTATCAGCTACCTGGCAAAGGTCAGAAACGATGAGGAGGCGTAAAGAGATTATGTCGGTCGCAATCAAGCGAGATAATGAGATCGATGCGGCGCGCGAGACGGAGCACGCTTCGGTTTCGCCTCTTCGCAAGCCGCTGATCGAAGGGCACAAGTCATACGCGGACGTGACAGCCGATATATGCCAGTTGCTCGACCGCAAGCCCGGACGCGGATGGTGGATAGCGTTCTCTTTATCGCTCGTCCTGCTCGTTGCAGGAATTGCGGCGACCGCTTACACCGTGACGACGGGCATCGGCACGTGGGGACTCAACAAGACCGTAGGCTGGGCCTTCGATATAACAAACTTCGTGTTCTGGATAGGCATAGGACATGCGGGCACATTCATATCAGCGATACTCTTCCTCTTCAATCAGAAGTGGCGCACTTCAGTCAATCGCTCAGCCGAGGCGATGACCCTCTTTGCGGTGATGTGCGCGGGAATATTTCCGATCATACACATGGGAAGGCCCTGGCTTTTTTACTGGATACTCCCCTATCCGAACGAGCGCGGGTCGCTATGGGTAAACTTCAGGTCGCCGCTCGTGTGGGACTTCTTCGCGATCTCTACATATTTCACGATCTCGGCGGTCTTCTGGTATCTGGGGCTTGTGCCGGACCTTGCGACCGCGCGCGACCGGACAACGTCGAAAAGGCGTCACGCCCTCTACCGCATATTGAGCCTGGGCTGGAACGGCTCCAATCGAACGTGGTCCAGGTACGAGACGGTCTACCTGGTGCTTGCGGCGCTTGCAACGCCGCTCGTGCTATCGGTCCACTCGATAGTGAGCTTCGATTTTGCGACCTCGGTGATACCGGGGTGGCACTCGACAATCTTCCCTCCCTACTTTGTCGCGGGCGCGGTCTTTTCCGGGTTCGCCATGGTGATGACGCTGATGATCCTCGTAAGAAAGCTGATGGGGCTCGAAAGCTACATCACGGTCCGTCACCTCGAGAACATGTGCAAGGTCACGCTGCTTACAGGCTCGATAGTGGCAATCGCATATCTGACCGAAGTCTATATAGGTCTATACAGCGGGAACCCGAACGAGACGTATGTGATCCTCAACCGCGCGCTAGGGCCGTACGCCTGGGGCTACTGGATCATGGTCGGGTGCAACGCGCTCGTTCCGCAGCTCTTCTGGTTCAAGCGTATGAGGACGGCGATACCGGCGATATTCGTCATCTCGATCCTGATCAACGTGGGGATGTGGTTCGAACGCTTCATAATCATCGTCACCTCGCTGCACAGGGACTACCTGCCGTCGAGCTGGGCGATGTACATGCCGACGCTCACCGAGGTGACCATACTGCTCGGCAGCTTCGGCCTCTTCTTCACGCTATTCCTGCTCTTCTTGCGGTTCTTCCCTGTGATATCGATGAACGAGGTAAAGGGGGTGCTCCACTATGCGCGCCGTTAGAGAGTCGACGAACATAAGGTACACGGCAGGGTTCTTCAAACGCGAAGAAGACCTGCTCGCCGCCGCGCGGGACGCGCGGGAGACCGGATTTGAGATTTACGATGTATATACCCCGTTCCCGGTCCACGGGATGGATCGGGCGGTGGGGCTCGGACGCTCGCACCTGACCTGGATCGCGCTGATAGCCGGGGCGATGGGGCTTATGTTCGGGCTCGGCTTGCAGGTGTGGACATCCGTGTACGACTGGCCCTTAAACGTGGGCGGCAAGCCTTTCAACTCGTTCCCGCTGTTTATTCCCGTTGCATTCGAGCTGACCGTCCTGTTTTCCGGGTTGATAGCGATAGGAGTGCTCCTTGTGAGAAACCGGCTGTGGCTCTTTAGCAAGCGGAGGGTGTTCGAGCGGGTGACGGATGATCGTTTTGTTATGGTCCTCAAACAGACCGACGCATCGTTCGACGTGAAGCGGGCGTTGAAGCTTTTCGAGCGGCACGGCGCAGTCAAGGTGAGCGAAGGAGACCGGTTCGTTTGAGCATGCGGAGTCGTTATGAGAAAAGCGTTTTCATGGTTAGCGGTGATTCTACTTCCGGTGGTCGTCATTGGCGGCATCCGCGCGATGAGCCGCGACGCGACGAAGAGAAATCTTGAATGGCCGACACAGATGCAGTATTCGCCTGCTTATCTGAGCCAGACGGCGAACCCGGTCCTGGCAGACGGGATGACCGGTCAGCCGCCCGTGCCGGGGACGATACCGAGAGGATTCAAGCCGTTTCATTACGGGCCGGGGCCTGAAGAGGCCGCGCGCGCGGGCCGCGAGTTAAAGAACCCGTTAGAGGCTACCGAATCGAATATAGCTCGCGGCCAGCAGGTCTATTCAAACTATTGCGCGGTGTGTCACGGAAGCCTCGGGGCGGGCGATGGCCCGATCATTCCCAAGTATCCGAACCCGCCTTCGTTCAAGACGGAGCAATCGAAGTCGCTTGCGGACGGCTCTATGTTTCACGTCATAACAATGGGGCGAAACAATATGCCCCCGCACGCGCCGCTGGTCTCGGATGAAGACCGATGGCGAGTGATCCACTACATCCGCAAGCTTCAGGAGAAGTAATGAAGAAATCATTCTCCATTAGTAACAGCTCAGCCGCCTTCAGGCGGCTGAGCTGCTACAGATCGAGGAAATAAAACATGTCTCATACAACCTACTTATCGCATCGAGGGCAGAGAGCGCTGGCCGTGTTGTTGGGGATCGGGGC
>DASTET010000431.1:0-4655 GCA_035709445.1 Blastocatellia bacterium
ATATGGGATGACTATGAGCAAAGACAATATGGAAACCGGCCCGCCTCGGCTCACTCCTACTCAATGGGTAATCTGCGTAGTGGCCGCGCTCGGATTCGCGTTCGATATTTACGAGCTGTTGATGCTGCCGCTGATCGTGCGTCCGGCGCTGATGGAGCTTGGCGGGATAAGACCGGGCAGTCCCGAATTCAATAACTGGGTGGGGATGCTCTTTTACGTGCCCGCCGTGGCGGGCGGGATATTCGGCATGATCGGCGGGTATCTCACGGACCGGTACGGCCGCCGCCGCGTGCTGGTCTGGTCTATCCTGCTCTACGCTTTTTCGGCCCTCGCCGCAGGCTTTGCTACATCGCCGCTGATGCTGCTCGTTCTGCGATGCACCACGTTCATAGGCGTCTGCGTAGAGTTTGTCGCGGCTGTCGCGTGGCTTGCGGAGCTATTCCCGCACCCGAAGCAGAGGGAGGCGGTGCTCGGTTATACCCAGGCATTCTCATCGCTCGGCGGTCTGCTGGTCACGGGCGCGTACTACCTGGCAGTCACCTACGGCAATTCGCTGCCGGCGATCTATGGCGGGCACGAAGCGTGGCGCTACACATTGATATCGGGCGTGATCCCCGCGATCCCGCTGATGATCATACGGCCTTTTCTGCCCGAATCTCCCGCCTGGCAGCAGAAGAAAGCGGCGGGCACATTGAAGCGGCCGAGCTTCAAAGAGCTTTTCCAGCCCGCCTTTCGGCGCACGACGATAGTCACGGCCATTATGGTCGCGTGCAGCTACGGTGCGGCATTCGGGGCCATACAGCACCTGCCGAGGATAGTGCCGGGGCTGCCCGAAGTCGCCCCGCTTCCCAGACCGCAACAGGAACAGACCGTAAGCACCGTGCAGCTTTGGCAGGAGCTTGGAGGGCTTGCCGGACGTTTCGTGCTCGCCTTTCTCGCCGTTCAGATCGTGAGCCGTCGACTGCTGCTCAGAATCTTTCAGGTGCCGGGCCTCTTCCTGCTCCCGCTGGTCTTTCTCTTTCCGGCGACGAGCAACCTTGAGCTGCTCAAGTGGGGCATATTCCTGGGCGGGCTGCTGACGGTGGCGCAGTTCAGCTTTTGGGGCAATTACCTCCCGCGAGTCTATCCGACACACCTGCGCGGGACCGGAGAGAGCTTTGCGGCGAATGTCGGCGGTCGTATGGTGGGGACATCGGCTGCGCTGCTGACGACGCAGCTGGCGAACGTGATGCCCGGCCAAAGCCCCTCGACCCAGCTTGCCTATGCGGCGGCGGCTGTTGCGTTCGCGGTCTATGCGATAGGGCTCGCGTCAAGCTTCTTTCTGCCTGAGCCTGAGAAGGACAAGCTGATGGAATAGAAGAACTACGTGGAGATTCGGACAGGATTAACAGGATTGGCAGGAACAGAGGAGAATCCTGTTAATCCTGTCCATTCGAGCGGACTCATGCAATCGCTTTGAGGGGCTCGGATTCTTCAGGTCGCAGAGAGAGAGCCCTTAAACACGCCTTCATCGCTTTTTCGCTTTCACCCTCTTTCTCAAACAGACTTGCCGCTGCAATGAACGACTCTTTCGCCTCGTCTATCAATCCCTCGCGAGCGCATATCTCGGCAAGCGCCATGCGGGCTGAAGGGTTGTACCTGTCGAACGAGGTTATCTTCCGGCAGGCGCGTATAGCCCTGTCGGCCTGCTCCATCTGGTAGTAGACGAGCGCGGCCCTTATGCACTCGCGTATAGCGCTGGCTTTCATACCCCACCGCAGGTAAAGCTTCGCCAGCCTCTTTGACACCACCACGTTGTCGGGGGCGATGGTCGCTGCTTTCTTGAGGACTGCAATGGCTTTCAGGTCCTGGCCTCGCTCGGAGTAGCCGTCCGCCGCGCGCGCCAGATAAAACACCGCGTCCCATATTCTGCCTGTGCGAAGATATGAGCAGGTCGTCTCGTTGATCTTTACAAGGTCGTCAAAGCCGATCTGCATCATATTAGCTGGGCGAGATGCATCTGATTTCATAAAGAGTCCCTCGGTATGCAAGGCTGATAATCACTAGGATATAGGCTGGCTCGTTGCGTCGGCTGGCGCCCCGGTGTTGGACCGTATCACTCCTGTCTCATCAACAAAGAAATGATTGAGAACCCCGGGCTGGTCCTGCGGAGTCGCAATGCAGGTGAATTTCTTGCCGTCGGGCGACATGGTGAGCGTGAAATTGTATCCGCTCTTCGCGCCCGAAGCGATGTTCGAGTCTATCAGGTTAGCGCCGCTCAGATCGGCCAGGCTGGCGTAGGTTTTGTTTTTTATCTCATAGATCTGTTCGGCTGTGACTATGGTCCTCAGCGACTGGACGGCAGAGCCTGCATTGGCATTCTTCCTCGCGCGCGATAGACCGGGTATGGCGATGGCGGCTATGATCCCTATGATGGCGACGACGAAGAGCAGCTCGATAAGTGAAAAGCCCTTTTCTTCGTCTCCGACTGACCGTGTTGATAGAGTTCGAGTTGACATAGATTCTCTCTTACGCTCCTATCGAGACCTTCAGGTTTCGTGGTTGTTGATTAGTAAACCGAGCGTTCCGTAGATGAGGCTCCTGGCCCGCTCGCTGTTTTCTGTGGCCCTTTTTCCCTCTCGTGTCAAATCAAATAATCAATCGCAGGAATATTCCAGACGCTCACCTATTGTTTGAAACCAAAGGTGAGGGACGCTCTCCGCCTGCCTCTGTCTTGGACAGGATGAGGCTGTTTGACAATTCTTTTCGAAAAGGCTTTCGCAATTTTGCAATTCCACCTATATTGATTATGCGCTCCCCGTTCGGGTAGTGGTTAAGAGCGCATCCCCCCACTATTAGTCTGACGGTTTAGAGGTGTTCATTTGAGGCAGATTGTTGAGGCGCTCAATTTGAGAACGATTCAGGCTGGCAGAGTATCTATGCCGGTCAGAAGATACGGGAGCCTGGAGCAGGTAATTCTGGAGAAAAGCCGCCCCGTCTGCGTGATGCCTGGCGAGGCGGCTCGATCAATTACCGGTCTGAAGCCGATAGTGGAGAAAACTAGAACTTTTCTTACACAGGCGAGGCAACTTGTAGTAGAATGTTGCCTCCACAAGCCACAAATCCACTGAGCAGCCAATATACCTTTGGCTGTGCATGCGGAGAAGCGAAGTTTAGGGCAAAGAGCGCGGCGGTTAGAGCCGCAATCTGAGCCAGAATAGAAGAGCGAGCGTCATCACCATCAACCCGGATGCGGGATCGACGCCTTGATCTGCATTTTGATCCACAGGCTCATCGTTCTCAGGGCTGATTGTGAGGCCGTTGCCAGGCTCTTCACCGGGGTCGCATATACAACCGGCGGTCCCGCACTCGCACCAGCCGCCCAGACTATTGCGACCGGCAAGGGCGACGGTGGCGAACGGGGCTGAGGTTGTTGTTTGTTCGGTTTGAGAAGGCGCAAACAGAAGCGGAAGAGCTAAAATGCAAAATGCCGCAAATACAAGTCGTTTTCTCACGGATTCTTCCTCCAATAGGATATTTGTCGATCTCGAAACTCCGCTTACCAGCGGTGGAATGCTTCATCGAGTTTTACTGGGGCGTGTCGCCCAGGCTGTTGACTCATGCCAATCACTTATAGAACTCGCGAATACGCTGATCAGACTCGCCGAGCACGCCTATAGCAGGCGAGAGACAGACAGGCTTGAAGAAGTCAGCCTGATCCTGATGAACCTTCCAGTAGCAGGCGCGCGCCAGATCGGACTTTATTACCATGCTCTCACTCTCAAGCGAAACAACAGGATCAGAGAATCACAATCGCTTCTTGAATCGGTTGTCGATAACGCTCCCGTTGCTTACAGGGCGCGGGCGATTCAGTCATTAGGAGTAATCCAGCATTCTCTTGGAAAGCCCGCCGAAGCTCTGAGATGTTTTTTGGAATCCCTGAGAGCCGCGTCCGATCAGGGCAACCGCGACCTGCTAACGACTTTATACGCCTACGTCGAAATCTCACACATTCAAAGCGACGATGGTGACCATGCGGGAGCCCTGAAAACTCTCGAAAAGACCCTCCCTCTGGTCCGGATGGCGGCCTCCCAGTACCCGTTTTATTACTACAATCATTGGGCAAATACAGCTTTTGAACTGGGCGAGACCGGTCGCGTTACCGAAGCAAAGGCAGCCCTATCGATTGCGCTTGCCTGGCCTTCGGCTCAGGATTACCCGGAGTGGTTTGAGACCCGCGCCGAGCTTGAAGCGAAACAGGTTTCTGCTACGCCTTCAACCGTCGCCGTCAAACAGCTCCCTGAACCCTATCCGGCGCCTCAGCAAAGCTGTGAGCCAGACCCGCAGACAGCCCACGCGCGGGCTGTTTGCCAGCCCGAAGCTCAAACGATTCTATTTTTAGTTTCTGGAATTACGGTTGTTGCTGCAAAGCCAATCGCTCGTTTCCCCATCTCACGAACCACTCTCGATCGCCTGGGCAGATCCTTTAGCCCTCGCGCACCCCCCGCTCATTCCTGAAACAATAACAGCTATTCAATGAACTATGTTTGTAGGGCGGTCGCCCTCGGGTGGCGACGCCGCCTTGCCCATCTGCACACATCGGTGTGACAGGATTTGTCTGCCTAAAGCCCGATAGAGTGCAAGTGAGGAAGTATGAATATAGCACAAAAGAAAGC
>DASTET010000432.1:0-5430 GCA_035709445.1 Blastocatellia bacterium
AAAGTGACATAAAACAGGGGTCAGGGATCGGGGGTCGGGGGTCGGGGCTTCCTTGTGAATAGCTTATTGGAATCTGAATCCATATCCGCTGAGGTCTTGATAATCAGCTAATGGACCCTGACCCCCGACCCCTGACCCCTAGTTAATCTTGCTGACGATGCGGTAGCGGCCCTCTTCGAAGCGGAACCTGAAGTTCCCTTCGAAGCGGCGAATCCCGCTCACGCCGGTCCCTGAAGCGAGGGTGGGCATCCTGAGCGCTCCCTCGAACTGCGAGTAGTCGATTGTCGCGTTGAACGAGCGCAGCTTGCTCGCTTCCTTATCGATCACGTCGAGGTTGTGCAGCCCTTCGATCTTTATCGTGAGCACCTCGCCGGTCTGTGGGTCGAGCTGAGCGATGCCCGACGCGAGCGGGACGCTGGTTACTTCAGGCTTCGGGACGAAACGATACCATTTTTCGTTCTTGCGGTCGGCGACCACCTCCTGAAAATTGTAGTTCGCTATTTTCTCCGGAAGCAGCGGGAAGAAGGCAAGGTCCCACATCGCGCCGAAAGAGAGCATAGTGCGCTCGTCTTCCTTGACGCGGCTCTTGGGGTTGCCTTTCTTATCGGTGTCGCTTGTTACCCTGACCTCGACCGGGACCTGACCCGTCTTGTCGGCGCTCTGCGAGGGCTCGACCATCACCGAGGTCTCGCGTACCTCTTCCATCTTCTCCGCGCCGTCTCTGAGCTTGAAACGCTCGACGCGAAGCTTCTGCTCATACCGGGAACGGTCGCGCACGTATAGCGAGCGGTCCTGGTTGGCCGCCGCCTTGCAAATAAGCTCAGGAGCTTTGCAATCTTCCGCTGAAACAGACTGTGAAACCATCAGCCCGAAGGCCAGAACAAGCGCCAGAACATATCTCATCGACTTCTTGACTCCCCTGTATATTTTCGTGTATTAAACTTATCGTCGCCCCTACAAAGTATAGTTTAGGTGGTGATACCACAGCAAATGCCATCATTAACAGCTCATATAATCACGGCCCGTGCTTTAAGCGCCAGCATTTTGAGCGGTCACCGAACTACTCACAAAACCCACTACGGAGGCATGTATGAAGTTTAGAGCGATGGTCGTGTTGGGCCTCGCGGTCGCTATCTCGCTTACGAGCGCCTGCGCGACCAAAAAACACGTTCGCAACCGAATCAACGAGCGGGTGACTCCGCTTGAGAACCGCACCGGGGAGCTAGAAGAGACCGCTCGGCGCAACACACAGGATATAGGCAGGCTTTCTCGCGAGGTCGAAGACGTGCGCCAGCGCACGGAGCGCGCCCAGCAACAGGCCGACCGCGCCGCTTCTTCCGCCGAGCAGGCGAACACTCGCGTCGCAACGGTCGAACAATCCATGACCGATCTCAGGGCGAACCTCGATAAGTACACGGTGCAGAAGACCGTCACCGTCTTCTTCAAAGCCAACAAGTGGGAGCTTATGCCCGAAGAGACGACAAAGCTCGATGAGCTTGCCGGTCAGATCAAAGACCGGAACGGGTTCCTGCTTGAGATCGAAGGCTTCGCTTCGGCGGACGGCGACACGCAGCTAAACGACCGTCTGAGCGAGGCCCGGTCTGAAGCGGTCCGACGTTACCTCGCCGAGCGGCATAACATACCTCTGTTTCGCATGTCGCTCCTCGGCTTCGGCGAGAGCCGACCCGTCGCCGACAATGAGACAAAAGAAGGCCGCGAGCAGAACCGCCGCGTCGAAGTCAGGCTGCTCACCAATAACGCAGTCAGCCAATAAGGGTCTGGCGAGTCTGGCGAGTCTGGCGCATCTAGCGCGTCGCTTTCGAGACAGACATCGCTTGAATCAGATGATGCAAACCCGTCAGCAATGTCAGGAGCGGGACACGCTAGACTCGCGACTCGCCAGACTCGCTAGACTGTTATGGAATTTGGTATCGAAGTACCTGTAGGCAAGCCTTATGACGCGGTTGCCCTTGGACTCAATGCCGTAGATCACCTGGTAGTCGTCCCTGTCTATCCCGAATTCAACAGTAAAGTTCAGTTTTTATCGCATACGCTCGCGCCGGGCGGGCAGGCCGCCACGGCTATGGTCGCGCTTGCCCGGCTCGGGATGAGGACGCGGTATATAGGCAAGGTGGGCGGGGATGAGATGGGGCGGTTTCAAATAGAGACGCTTGAGGCCGACGGGGTCGAATCGAGCGGGGTGATTGTGGTCGACGAGGCGGAGACGCAGACGGCTTTTATCATCGTAGATCAGGCGAGCGGAGAGCGTACTATAATCTGGAATCGCGATAACCGGCTAACGATTGGAGAGGACGAGGTCGAACGAGATGCGGTCACTTCAGGGCGCGTGCTCCATCTCGACGGGCATAATGTGAGGGCCTCGATTCGCGCAGCGCAGTATGCCAGGGAGGCCGCCATCCCTACGGTGCTCGACATAGACAATATATATCCCGAAGCCGACAGCCTGCTGCCTCTGATAGATTTCATCGTCTCGTCGAGCAGCTTCCCTGAGCGCATGACAGGAGAGCCCGACCTGCGCGCCGCGCTAAAGAAGCTGGCCGCGAGGACTGGCTCGATCTTTGTCGCGGCCACGCTTGGCAGCGAGGGCGTGCTCGCGTATTCTCAGGGCGAGTATATTCACTCGCCCGCTTTTAAGATCGAGTGCCGCGACACGACCGGCGCGGGCGATGCGTTTCACGGAGGGTTTATATACGGGCTGCTCGCTGGCTTCGGCGTGGAAGAGACGCTGAGGTTTGCAAACGCTGTAGCCGGACTGAAATGTCGCGCGCTCGGCGCGCGAACCGCGCTCCCGACGCTGCAAGAGGTCGATTCCCTGCTGGCTGAACAACCCTGAGAGATTGCCATGCTCGATACACCTCTCTTAGATGAACGACATAGAGAGCTTGCCTCTACAGTCGAGCGGTTAAACCGCGAAAAGGTCTCCGCCGTTTCAGGAAGCGAAGAGGCCCGCGCCCGCTCGCTCATCGCCGCGCTTGCCGAATCGGGGCTGCTCGATTATACGACCGCAAATCTCGACGCTGGCGAAGGCTTTCTGCTCGACGTTCGCGCGCTCTGCATCATTCGCGAGCGCCTGTCTTATGAATCATCGCTCGCCGATCTGATGTTCGCCATGCAGGGGCTCGGCAGCTTCCCCGTGTCGCTCGCAGGGACGGACCCGGTCAGGAGACGAATACTCTCTCGCGTCCGCAGCGGCGAGGCCATAGCAGCTTTTGCAATAACCGAGCCCGATGCCGGGTCTGATGCATCGGCTATCGCCACGACCGCGCGGCGCGAGGGCGGCGAGTACATCATAGACGGTGTAAAGACGTTTATATCGAATGCGGGGCTGGCAGATTTCTATACGGTGTTTGCAAAGACCGATGCGGAGGCGGGGCATCGCGGCATCTCAGCCTTTCTGGTCGAGCGCGACGCGCCGGGGTTTATCTTTGAAGAGAAGATCGAGCTTATCGCGCCGCACCCGATTGGCCGGATACGGTTTGACGGGTGCCGCGTTCCGGCTTCGCACCTGCTCGGCGAAGAGGGGCAGGGCTTTAAGATCGCTATGACCACGCTCGATACGTTTCGCCCTACGGTGGGGGCGGCGGCTGTAGGACTTGCGTGGCGGGCGATGGATGAAGCGGTCGGCTACGCAAAACGGCGGGTCCAGTTCGGGCGGCCTATTGCAGAGTTTCAGGCCACACAGATGAAGCTTGCGGAGATGGCTACCGATTTGGACGCGGCGCGTCTGCTCGTCTATCGCGCGGCGTGGAAGAAAGACAACGGGGCCGCGAGGGTGACTCGCGAAGCTGCAATGGCGAAGCTGTTTGCGACCGAAGCCGCGCAGCGCATCATTGATGCCGCGGTTCAAATTCATGGCGGGACGGGGGTGGTCGTCGGGTCGCGGGTCGAGCAGCTTTATCGAGAAGTCCGCGCGCTCAGGATTTATGAGGGCACGTCAGAGATACAGAAACTGGTCATCGCTTCTCAGATGCTCAAGTGAGGTTAGTCTCTTGCTCACTCGCTCAGACCTATGCGATTGAGCAGTCTACTGAATCGCGGGTCAGAGCGCAGGCTGTCGAGCATTGGTTCTACTTTGAGGAGGGCCAGGTTCGCTCCTTTATTGTCATAGTCTTTTTCAAGCCATTCAAAAGCTTGCTCTTTTTGACCCAGACCTTCATAGATTATTGCTATGGAATAACACCAGCGAGGATCGCGTTTATGTATCTTCTTCGATTCACCTAGGATTATCCGCGCCTTATCTCTCTGCCCTGCCAATGCGTAGGCGCGTCCAAGCCACGATTCTATGGTCGGGTTTTTTGAAAAACTGATCGCCTTCTCATACTCCGCTATCGCTTCCCCATACATCCCTTTTTGTTCGTAAGCCTCTCCCAGCCGCCACCGCGCCACGCTGAAGTCAGGTTCCATGTCGAGCACCCTCCGGTATGCTTCAATCGCCTGGTCATACTGGCGAGAGAAGTAGAGGATGTGTCCTACGTCGGTGTTGATGATTAGCGAAAGTGGGTCAAGCTCCCTGGCTCGATTGATCTCTTCGATTGCTTCGGGGAAACGCCCCAGTGCCGCCAGATGGAAGGCATACCAATGGTGGGCTGGTGCATAGTTTGGATTTAACTCAATGGCTCGCTTGAACTGTCTCTCGGCGCCCGACCAGTCCCATTGAACTCCATTAACATACGCCTGTGTGGTAAGGGCTTCGACGAGCGTATTATCAAGCTCCAGCGCTTTGCTCAATGCTTCATCCCTTTTCGCGTCTGCGCCAAGGAAAAAATAACAGTCGGCCAGTCCTGCATATCCGGGCGCGTAGCTCGGATCAATCCTTACCGCCTGCTGGAAATGCTCGGCAGCCTTGTCAAAGTTCTCTGGCGTCCGTTTATTCCAGAAATACCGGCCCTTGAGATACGCCTGATACGCCTCGACGCTTTCGGTGTGGCGTTTCGTCAGCCGCTCTCTCTCACGGCCCGTCAGCTTCAGCATCAGCACTCCGGCCACCTCCTCCGTGATCGAGTCCTGTAGCTCGAACAGGTCTGTGCATACCTCATCGCACTTGTATGCCCAGAGCGGCGTCCCGTCCTTTACGCTCAACAGCCGAACCGTAACCCTCATCTTATCGCCAAGCCGCTGTATGCTCCCTTCAAGGACAGCGTCAACCCTCTGCTCGCGACCGGCTGCGAGCGAATCCTGCTCCTGGCTCGCGTACTTGCGCACGGCGCTCGTCGGGCGGACTTTTATCTGGCCTATGTTGCTGAGTTTGGTTATCAAAGTATCGGCCATGCCGAGTCCGAGGTATTCGTTCCCCTCGCCTGCGTCCAGCGACTTGAAGGGCAACACTGCTATTGACCCTCTAAAGGGGGTCTGATCGGCTGCCGTTTCGGCAGGCTTTGTGCCGGTTGCGACCCAGAAGATGAGACCGGC
>DASTET010000433.1:0-5463 GCA_035709445.1 Blastocatellia bacterium
CTTGCCGCGCGATACCGAGCTCTTTGCTCGCGATGCGGAGACGGTCTTCGGAATTCGGATCGTCTGACCTTTGCGCAACTGGCCCCTCGCAGAGAGGCGATTGAGCCGCGCCAGCTCCTGCATCGGGATGCCGTGCCTGCGTGCGAGCGACGAAAGCGTATCTCCGCTTCTCACTCTGTAGGAAACGATCTGTGTCCGATAGGATGGGCGGGAGGCTTCGGCGATCTCTTCGCGCGGGATGACTATACGGCGCACGCGCTGGTCTTCGGGAAGGTCGGCGTATGCTATCTCGAACTGCTTCTTCATCCCCTTAGGCAGCTTGATAGCATACCGCTGCCCCGGAGGGGTCACGCCGCGTCTCAGCTCAGGGTTGAGGTCCTGAATCGTTTCGTACGGGACGCCGAGCAGGTCAGCCACGACTTTGAGGTCTGTCTGATCGGGCAGCTCGAATAGATCGTAATTGATCGGCGTGTCGGGCTTCACACTGAAGCCGTACCGCTTCTGGTTCTTGCTGACGATGATGATCGAAAGGATGATCGGAACATAATTGCGAGTCTCCTGCGGAAGGAGCCCGCGCCGGTGTATCTCCCAGAAATCGGCATAGCCGCACCGCGCGATTGCGCTATCGACGCGCCCCTCGCCCGAATTATAAGCCGCCATTGCAAGCAGCCAGTCGCCCGCAAAATGATTGTGAAGCCATCTGAGATAACGCGCCGCCGCGCGCGTCGATAATTCGGGATGCGATCGCTGATCGATCCAGGCGGTCTGCGCCAGCCCGAAGCGTGTGCCGGTCGAAGGGATGAACTGCCAGATGCCTTTGGCCGCCGCGTGCGAGAGCGCGTTCGGCTTCCAGACCGACTCGGCCTGCGCCAGCCAGATCAGGTCGAGCGGGACGCGCTCTTCTTTGAAGATCTTCTCGGCCATCTGGCGGTAGCGGCCCGACCGCTGAAGCCCTATGTTCATGGTCGAACGGCCACGACCGGCAACGAAGAAGTTGATGAACTGAAATACGGGAGACGCAACCGAGAAATCGAAATCGTACTTGCCGAATATCTTTACGCCGTCGGGCGTGACCATCGCAAGCTCGTTATCGTCTATGCTCGACAACTCGTCGAGCAGCGAAGGCTCAACGATCTCTGCCCGCTCTTCGAGCGAGTGATCGTCTTCGGGGTGGGCCTCGAACTTGTGTATCCGGTCGACCAGAGATCGGTAATACGAATCCAGCCTTGTGTTGCCGCGAAGATTTACGCCCGACATCAACACGGCGTCGAGCGCCTGATCGAAGAGCTTGCGCGCAACATCCCTCTCGCCTTTGTTGAATGCTTCCCTGCCCTGACGGAATAAGGTTTCGGCCTGATCGATGATGGTTTGAATCTGCGGAGATGAAGCTTGCTCGGCTGCCTGCCCGAAAACATCGAGAGGACCGAGGGTCCCTAGCAACATCAATGAAACTATAATTGAAACAACACGACGACCCGCCTTCTGCGCTAGCCTCATCTGTTTTTTGAGCTACCCTTTCGATTTGAGATACGGCGAAGAGTTGAAGCCGCAACTCGATCAGACTTTCATGATGAACCAAACTATTGGGGGTGAACCGAGTCGCAAATCAACCTTCCGCCCACATACCTGCTCAGTGGGCAGGTTATAACACGCCAAATTCTTATCAGTCAATAAAAAGGAAAGGCCGCAACAAATTTGAAACATTTCTCCTTGGAGCGTTATAATCCACGAGCACGCTTGTGAGTCCCAAGAACCTTCCAGACAGGTGAGGATCGATCTAACTCGAACAAAGATGAAATCGACAGTATTTACAGATTGACCGCAATGCGATGAGTACTACTGTCCATCCTGTAAATCCTGTTCATTACAAAAGGGGAGGGTCCGATTATGAAAGCACGATTCGTGCGCGTTGCTTTTTGCGCTATCACTCTTATGTGGCTCGCCGCCACTGGCCACGCTCAATTCAAAGCGAGCATTCAGGGTACGGTGAAGGATACGTCAGGCGCTGTTATCTCCGGCGCCACGGTCACTGTAACCAATCAGGAGACGAACAGGTCCCAGCAGGTGACAAGCAGCGATGAAGGTTTTTACCGGGTGTCGGGGCTCGCTCCGGGAAGATACATGGTAACCGCCGAGCTGACAGGTTTCAGAAAGAAGGTGCTCGAGGATGTAATCATCCATGCCGAGGAGACTCAGGGCATCGACATCGTTCTTGAACCGGGGCAGATAACCGAAGCAGTCACGGTCACAGTGGACGCGGCAACGACCCAGCTCGATAGCGAGCACGCAAACATAGACCGGGCCATCACTACACAGGAGGTGCGCCGCATACCGCAGGTAGGGCGCGACCCTTACGAATTGATACGCCTGACGCCCGGCGTCTTTGGAAGCGGCGCGCGCGGAGCGAACGGCGGATCGGTCGGCCTGCCGAATACGACGGGGCCGGGAGGCTCCGACACATCCATCTTTCAGGTAGAGAATCAGGTGCCTATAACTGCCAACGGGCAGCGCGTCTCGGCAAACAACTACCAGATCGACGGCGTGAGCGTAAACAGCCTCGGCCACGGAGGCGCGGCTGTGGTCACGCCCAATCAGGAATCGGTCAAAGAGATGCGGGTGCTTTCGAGCGCCTACTCGGCTGAGTATGGTCGAAACACCGGGGCGCAGATTCAGGTGGTCTCTCAAAACGGCACTAATGAATTTCACGGCAGCGCCGTCTTCAAATACAACGATCCTGGCCTGAATGCCTTTAACAAGTTCGGCGATATTTTCGGCGGCCCGCGTCAGCGCGTAAACCGTCGCTTTCGCCAGTTCGGCGGGAGCCTCGGCGGGCCTATCATAAGAGACAATCTCTTCTTCTTCTTCTCCTACGAGGGGCTGCGCGAAAGGACAACCGATACGCTGACCAGGTTTGTGGAGACGCCACAGTTCCGGCAGGCCGTCATAAGCCAGAGACCGAACAGCGACATCGCCACCGTCTTTAGCACGCCCGGCATAGAGCCGCGCATCATAAGCAATGTTGCGGCCACCTGCGTCGATTTTATCGCGCAGGGCAGACCGTGCAGAGAGGTTCCGGGCGGGCTCGACATAGGCTCGCTCACGGGCCGCACAGGTGAGTATGTGAGCCTCGGCAACCCGGGAGGCGGCGGGCTCGATAACGTGCCCGACATATTGCTTGCCGTGCTGGCCGTTCCCAATCGGGCGAGGGGCGATCAGTACAACACGCGCATAGACTTCAATCGGGGAACTACAGACCAGTTCGCCGTGAGCGCCTACTTCACCAAACGCGACGACACGCAGAGCGACCCCGGAGGCCAGAGCCGCCCCCTCGGCGATTTGAGGTTCAACCCGCTCAATTCAGCCGCGACCGTAACCTGGATTCGCACAATCTCTGCGACGATGCTCAACGAGGCGCGCGCGAATTTCACACGCTTTTCCGTGAATCAGGTCGAGGCGTCGGGCGATACGAATTTCGGCATTCCGCGTATAGAAGTCGAAGGATTGCCTCTGCTCCCCGGCGGCGAGCGGATAAGGTTTGGCGCCCCGCGCGCGGAGACTACTCCGGGCATATTCGCGCAGAACACGTTCGAGGTGCGCGACGTGTTGAGCAAGCTCTGGGGCAATCATGCGTTGAGATTCGGCGGCGAGATTCGCAAGGAGCAGGATAACAACAATCTTGCGGGAGGCGCTCGCCCGGTCTTTTCATTCGTGGGGCTTTTCAACCTCGCAAACGAAACGCCGATATTCGAGGCCATCAACGCCGACCCGCGCACGGGCCTGCCCGCCGACGCCCAGCGATATTTCCGGACAAGCACATATGCCTTCTTTGTGCAGGATGACTGGAAAGTGAGACCGAACCTCACGCTCAACTTCGGGCTGCGGTACGAGTACTTCACGCCGCTCAGGGAGAAGCGAGACCGCATCTCGAATATAGAGTTCCCGGCAGGGGCGCTCGCGCAGTCGAGAGTAACCGTCAGCGACGAGCTGTTCGAGCCGGACCGCAACAACTTTGCGCCGCGCCTCGGGTTCGCGTGGAGCCCCGGCAGGTTCGAAAACAATCTCGTAGTTCGCGGCGGATTCGGCCTGGCATACAATCGCACCCCCAACATATTGTTCGCCAACACGAGAGGCAACCCGCCTTTCTTCGCGCGATTCAACATATGCTGCGGCACCGCCCCGACCGATTTCGGCACCCCGTTCGCGGATGGAAGGATACTGTTTGCAGTGGGCGCGGATACGACGCCGTTCAGTTATCCGGTCAACCCTGCCCTCGCGCAGGGGATCGATCCCGATACGGGAGGGGTCGCAAACAACACGGTAGAGATTTACGGGACCGAGCGCGATCTCCCTAACGCATACGTCTACAGCTACTCGCTCGACACCGAGTACCTGCTTCCGGGCAACTTCATCGCGGGGCTTGGCTATCAGGGGAGCAGCAGCCACAAGCTTATACGCATTGCCGACCTGACGTTGATCTTTCCTCTGAATCCGAGGTTCGACCCTGTCTTTTTCCTCATCCCCGATGTGAACGCAAACTACAACGCGCTCCTTGCGCGGTTGTCGCGCGCATTCGCGCAGGGGTTCCGCTTCGACGCGGTCTACAGGTGGAGCAAGAGCATTGACACGCTCTCGTTTGAAGGGCCGGGCGGCGAGACAAACCAGACCTTTCCCGCCGACCAGAGGACCGAGCGCGGGCCTTCGGATTACGATGTCAAGCATCACTTCGTGTTGTCGGGGCTGTGGGACCTGCCCATATTTCGCGGGCGAAGCGACTGGGTAGGCAAGCTGCTCGGCGGATGGCAGATAAACGGCATCTTTACGAAGCACTCAGGCTTTCCCTGGTCGCCAAAGATATTCAATGCGCTCAGACAGCCGAGCGGAAAATTCTTCGGGCCGATCCGACCGCGTGCCTATTTCGGCGGGGCGGGCGATAACACGAGCGACCGCGCCTTCCTCACCGGAAGCAACTTCCCCGGCGGCGGCGCAAACTTCTTCGATACGACCGTGCTGGGCGACCCTCCGACCTTTGAGCTGAACCCGCCCGGCGTAGGGCGCAACTCATTTCGCGGGCCGAAGTACTCATCGCTCGACCTGAGCCTCGTAAAGCAGACCGGGCTTCCCGATATGCCCGGCATCGGCGAAGGCGCGAACCTTGAGCTGCGGGCAAACTTTTTCAACGCCTTCAATCAGCTCAATCTCGCGCCCATAAGGTTCTTCGACCCGGGCGCCATAATCACCGACCCGAACTTCGGTCGCTCGACGCGCGCGCTGTCGGGCCGCGTGATCGAGCTTCAGGCGCGGTTCAGTTTCTAGTGTTTTTAACCGCAGAGGACGCCGCAGGTATGCAGAGAAAAGATGCCTCTGCATACCTGCGGCGTCCTCTGCGGTAAGACCTGGCTCTCAAGAAGGAGACCTCAGATGAAATCCTGGATATTGAAGTGCCTGTTGCTGTCGCTCATCGCG
>DASTET010000434.1:0-4832 GCA_035709445.1 Blastocatellia bacterium
AAAAGATTTCATTCTATGATCGAGAGATCGAGACGCTCGACCGCGAGCGTTTGCGCGAGCTACAGGACGAGCGCCTGCGCGCATTGATGGTCGAGTTGCGGACAAACCGGTTTTATAAAGAGAAGCTGCGCGCTGCCGGGCTTGAGGCCGAAGATATCCGCTCGGCAGACGATCTTGCAAAGCTGCCGTTTACTACCAAGTCCGAGCTTGTCGAGGAGCAGCGCGGCGATCCGCCTTTTGGCCGTTTGCTCACCTATCCGATTTCTCGATATCGCTACTATCATCAGACATCGGGCACGACGGGCCAGCCGCTCAGATGGGTCGACACTGAGGAGACGTGGGAATGGTTTTTGAGCTGCTGGGGATATGTTTATCGCGCTGCCGGAGTGACGGAAGAAGATACGGTATTCTGCGCGTTCTCCTTCGGGCCTTATATAAGCCACTGGACTGCGATCTCAGCCGCGTGGCGCGTCGGGGCCATGTGCATCGCGGGCGGCGGGATGAATTCCGAGCAGCGTCTCAGGGCGATAATCGATAACCGCGCGACTGTCATCGTCTGCACGCCGACTTATGCTCTGCACCTGGCTGAAGTCGCGCGGGCCAGCCGAATAGATCTGCGCTCGTCTGCGGTGCGCCGGGGGATTCACGCGGGCGAGCCGGGAGCGAGCCTCCCAAACGTCAAGCGCGTGATAGAGTCCGAGTGGGGTATCACCTGTTTCGATCATGCGGGGGCGACCGAGGCCGGGGCGTGGGCCTTCGATTGCGAAGCGCAGACCGGGGCGATTCATATCAACGAAGCCGAATTCATCTTCGAAGTGATCGATCCCGAAAGCCTCGACACTCTGGGCGAAGGCGAGCGCGGCGAGCTTGTGATAACGAACCCCGGCAGGGGCGCGATGCCGGTGCTTCGTTATCGAACGGGCGATCTGGTCGAACTGACGACCGAGCCTTGCCCCTGCGGGCGCAGCTTTGCGCGCATAAAGGGGGGTGTGCTTGGCCGCGCCGACGATATGATGATCGTGCGCGGCGTGAATATCTATCCGGGGGCGATTGATGACCTGATGCGCGGCATTCCGGGCGTAGTCGAATACGAAGTCGTGATCCGCCGCATTGCCGGGATGGACGACCTGCTGATCAAGACCGAGTCGGATGCCGGGGTCAGCTTTGAAGAGATAGAGCGTTCGATACAGTCCGGGTTTCGCCAGCGTTTCAGCATTCGCGTGGGCATCGAACGGGCCGCAACGGGGAGCCTGCCTCGTTACAAGTTCAAGGCTCGACGGTATAAGAGAGAGGATTCATAGCCGGCCTGGGAATTAAATCAAAGAACCACAGAGGACACCGCAGGGTCACAAAGGAGTAATCGATCCTCTGTGTCCTCTGGCATTCCCGATTCGAAACCATCGAGACGCACACTCAATTTTCGAGGTTCGAGCTCTCTGACCGCGCAGGGCCGGTCGCTGCGGCCTTCCTCGCGTTTAACGGGCCGGTCGAGGGACGCGAAGGGCCTTGAGCAGGAGGGTTGTCGTCGCGATTTCGGCGGTCGCTTGCGCGGCGATTGAACTGACTGCCGCTCGCGATACTCCTTCCCGGCAGCGTCGGGTCGTTCGATTCTTCCAGCTCGGGGAAGCTCCGCACCCACACGAGCAGGCCCTGGCCTAACTCTTCCATCACCCGCTCGCGGAGTCGCGCGACGAAAGCGCGCGCGCCCGATCTGTCCGCATCCGCGAGCAGTACCACCATATCATTGCGCGGGTTTGTAGATATCACGTCGGTCTCGCGAATGAGTGTGCGGACCACTTCATACAATCGAATTGCGGAGCGCCCGGCGCTGGCCGTCATATCCGAGAGGCGGCATCCGACTACCGAAAAGCAGGGGCCGTTATCGAAGGCGATATATATCCGTTTCTCTACCTCGGCGGCGAACTCGTTATAAGCCACAAACCTGTGATTATCCGGCGAGGTGTGAGCGGCGTGCTGCAACTGTGAGCTTGCGCCGGGCGCGGGGCGGTCCTGGCCTGCGTGGCTGTCTCTGGGGCCGGTGATTATCCAGGAGTCTATCCCGCGATACCGGGCGATGAGCTGCCGGGATTTCTGCTGAAGCTCCTTGATGCTATATGGCTTCGTCATGTAGTAATCCGCGCCGAGCTCTGTCGATAGCATGCGGTCGCTTGCCCGCACCCGCGAGCCTGAAACGATGATGATCGGCATATTGAGGCTCGAACGTATGTGCGCGAGGACCTTGAACCCGTCGATGATGGGAAGATCGACGTCGAGGATGACGAGATCGGGCTTGAATGAAATCAGCTTTGCCAGCCCGGTCACACCGTCGTGGACGGTCTCGACCGTGTATTCGTCGAGGGCCTGAGCTATGAAATCGCACTCGGAGTGATCGTCATTGATTACAAGGACGTTGAACCCCTTTGAATCGACGGTCGCCGGGGCGGCAGCTTTTTCTTGCGAAGCGGTGGTTTCTGTAACGCTTGCCTCTTCGGCAGGCGGCGAGCTGCCATATGCGATATCGGGCGGGCGCAGGAGCATATCCATCGCACGCGCGGCAACCATATGATCGATGGGAGGGCTTGATGCGCCGCGTCTTTCGACCGGGCGCGCACTCGCCTCATCAGGAGCGGGGGCTTGAGGCAGAGGCGCGCCCGGTCTCCCTGACTCAAAAGCGGGATGAGCTTGATTATCAGGGAGGGAGGGTTCTACTGCACGCGATGTGGAAGCCTGCGCTTCGGGTCGGTTTACGCCGGGCTCAGGCTGATTCACGGCGACATCGAACGGAGAAGGCACGCCGGTCAGCTCGTCGAGCAGAGCAGAGAGTATGTCGGAATGCTCTGTTTTGATCTGGCCGCCGGGAGTCTCTCGCGCCGGGGGCGGGCTTTCGATATGACCGGGGGCGAGGTGGTCGGCTTCGCTCAGCAAATCTATATCGAGCGTCGAATCGACGGGCTGCGGCTCTGCGTCGTCGAGACTGAGCGGCTCGGTGTTTTCCGGAATAAGGGCCGGGCGGTAAGGCGCGGGCAGTCTCACATCTAATGCCTGCCGGTCGAGGTCGCGGTTCTGGTGCCGCTCAAGCAGGAAGACGCCGCGCGCCGGATCGACTTCGATAGTCTGCGGGGGGATCATCTCGGACTTTTCGAAGGCTATAAACCGCGTGGCTCGTTCGGCGGTCTCGGTGACATCGAAGCGGAAGGATTCTTCGACCAGCGGCTTGAAGGCTTGTACGACTTCGTGGCTATCCCCGTTTGCGACCAGCACGACCGTAGCGCCGAAGGAGCGGGCCCAGACGGCGAATTCGTCCACGCGCGGTTTGAGGTCAAGGCTGTCGCTTACGACGAGGCTCGTGACGGGGTCCAGGACAAGGCGACGGGGCCGGGTCTCTCCGAGCAGCCATTCAAGCTCGCGCAACACAGGCGTTATCGAATGCAGCCGGGCTATCTGCTGCACTATGTCGTCGGAGTGTTCCAGTATAACGAGGCGTCCGCTATAGATGTCGTCAAGGCAATCGTAGCCGAGGCGGGCGAACCGCCGGACCGCGTCTTCGGGAGAGTACCGTATGACGAGCGCCGCGCTCTCGCCGTGCTTGAGCCCTTCGATGAGGAATTTTATCCCGAACAGCGATTTTCCTGCCGCCTCGCCGTGGACAAGGTAGAGAAGACCGCTCTCAAGCCCGCCAAGTAACTTATCTACGGGCTCGATTCCGCTTGATAGGAGCTGCCGGTTTCTTGATTCCATGTTTTCTCAGATCGCTCGACTGGATCACAACGCAGGGACATATACCCACAGCATATGATTGAAATTCGAGACGGTCAACCAAAAATCTCTCTATATTTGGAAGCGAGGCGATACAGGAGATAATTTGTTTATACTGACTGAGAATAGGATACCGGCCAGCCCTTTTCGGGCCCCTCTCAACGTCTTCGAAATGCGTAATGGGCTGAATCTACCATTTTTCCGCTGTGATAAAATGGCCGCAAGGCTCAGCCACGAGACCCGGAAGCCGAAACCTTAAAGTTGCTTTATGGAGAATTCGGTTTATGAATCCTAAACCTGAGATTGCCGAGAAAGTGTTGTCCCTGTTGCGGAAATGGGGATGGGAAAAGGGTTTGGAGCAGCTAAAGGCGGAGATCAAAAGCACAAAGGACCAGAACAGGCGGGCGCCGCTGCACATCTTCGTGGCCTGGCTTTCGGGCGAGCGAGACGCGAGCAAAGAAGCGGCAGCGCAATTTCAGGGAGTCCCGCAATATCCGGCAATGACGGGCTGGGCGCTCACGGTCCAGGCATTCATCGCCCTGCGGAAAAACGCATATGCGCAGGCCCTGGAACTGCTCAACCAGGCGCTCTCAAGGGGCGATTCGGGAGACTCTATTCTGCGCGCGACAATACATCACTGTTACGGGTCGGCGCTGTTTCAAGAGGGGCAGCCGGAGACGGCGCTCTCGCACCTTCACGAAGCGATCAGGCTCCTGGGCAAGGACCATTTCGCGACGGGGCGGGTGCTCGACACGCTCGCAACGGTTTACGACGGCAAGGATAATCTCTATGCCGCCCGCGAGTTTTACGAGAAGGCTATCGAGATCAAACAGCGACTCGAAGACGAGGCGGGTATCGCGCTCAGCCACGGGCAGCTTGGGCGGCTATATCTTGACTGGGGATATCTGGAGAGGGCAGAAAAGGAGTTTCTGGCCGACCTTGAAATATCTGAGCGCGTAAACGATGCGCGGAGCGTGGCTCAGATGTATAACTTTCTGGGCCGCGTCGCGTATTCGAGCGGGCGCATTGACGACGCCGTCGCCTGGCTCGACCAGTGCATAGAGCGGAGCCAGAAA
>DASTET010000435.1:0-5609 GCA_035709445.1 Blastocatellia bacterium
CGACGATCTGCTGAGGTTATCGAAGCAAAGCTATGTGCCGCCTTATTGCATCGCACAGATTTATGCGGGGATGGGAATGAAAGATGAAGCTTTCGCGTGGCTGGAAAAGGCGTATCAGGAACGCTCCACCTATCTCGGCAATCTCAGGAGCGAGCACACGCTCGACAGTCTGCGCCCGGACCCCCGGTTTTCAGACCTGCTGCGGCGCGTGGGGCTCGTGCGGTGATCTGAGCGTTATCGCCTCTGCGGTCAATCCGAAGAGCCAGCCTCACAGGTTTTCGCCTTGTTAGAAGCGGCAAAGCTGATACAATAGCCTCACCACTATCATCCATCAAGAGCTTAAGAGGGGTTTACCTATGAAGCGACAGGTTCAGGTTGTGTTGCTGGCAATTCTTTCATGCTGCATTTTTTCCCCCGAGTCGCACGAGGCGCAAAAAAGCACGCCCGTTTCGAAGGCGAAACCGGTTGATGACGCCGCGCTCAAAAGCGTCGATGCGCGCGCGGGCGAATGGCTGACTCACGGGCGGAACTATGCGGAGACCCGCTTCAGCCCTCTCAATCAGATCAACTCGCGCAACGTCAAAAGCCTCGGCCTCGCCTGGGGCTTCGATACCGAAACGACTCGCGGGCTTGAGGCCACGCCCATAATCGTCGCCGGGCGTATGTACACGACCGGGAGCTGGAGCATCGTCTTTGCGCTCGATGCGCGAACAGGAAAGGAGCTATGGAGATGGGACCCGCAGGTGCCGCGCACCTACGGCCAGCGGGCCTGCTGTGATGTGGTCAATCGCGGTGTGGCTTTCTACAAAGAGAAGGTCTATGTCGGCGCGCTCGACGGGCGGCTTGTCGCGCTCGATGCCGGTACGGGAAAAGTCCTCTGGCAGGTGACGACCGTAGATCAGAGCCAGCCTTATACGATCACCGGCGCGCCGCGAGTTGTCAAAGGCAGAGTCATCATAGGCAACGGCGGGGGCGAATACGGCGTGCGCGGGTATGTATCGGCTTATGATGCCGAGACCGGAAGACTGGCCTGGCGGTTTTATACGGTGCCCGGCGACCCTTCGAAGCCGTTCGAATCGAAAGCTCTCGAACAGGCTGCCAAAACGTGGACCGGAGAGTGGTGGAAGATAGGAGGCGGGGGGACGGTCTGGGACTCGATGGCTTACGACCCTGAGCTGGACCTGCTATATATCGGCACGGGCAACGGCTCGCCCTGGAACCAGCATGTTCGCAGCCCCGGCGGCGGGGATAATCTGTACCTCTCTTCGATCCTTGCGCTGCGCCCCGACACGGGCGAACTGGTGTGGTATTACCAGACCACGCCCGGCGATACGTGGGACTTCACGGCGACTCAGCATATGATCCTTGCCGATATAGAGATCAACGGTCGCCGCCGCAAGGTGATCATGCAGGCCCCGAAGAACGGTTACTTTTATGTGCTGGACCGGACGAGCGGCGAGCTTATCTCAGCCGAGCCAATTGTCGAAGTGACCTGGGCGAAGGGCATCGATAAAAAGACCGGGCGACCGATTGAAGCGCCCGGCGCTCGTTATAAAGACTCGCCGGTCATATCGAAGCCGGGCCCGTTCGGCGCACATAACTGGCAGCCGATGTCTTACAGCCCCGAGACGGGACTTGTTTATATACCCGCTCAAGAGGACACGGTTTTTGTATACTCTCAGGACCGCAAGTTTCAGCACAGGCCGGGCGGGTGGAATACAGGTATAGATTTCGGGCTGTTCACAGTCCCGCCGCCCGTTATGCCGGTAGGGCGATTGCTCGCCTGGGACCCCGTAGCGCAAAAGGAGCGATGGCGCGTCGAGTACCCGATCATATGGAACGGCGGTCTGCTCTCGACGGCGGGCAATCTGGTCTTTCAGGGTACGGCTGACGGAAGGTTCGTAGCCTACAGCGCAGATAAAGGGGAAAAGCTCTGGGAGGTCGCCGTCGGGACGGGGGTCATCGCCGCGCCAGTAACTTATCAAGTGGATGGCGTGCAGTATGTGTCGGTGATGGCCGGATGGGGAGGAGCCTTCGGTCTGGTGAGCGGCTACAGGCCGGGAGCCGGGATCGTGCCCGGACGTCTTCTGACCTTTGCTCTCAACGCAAAACAGCCTCTTCCGGACATAGCGCAAAAACTCCCCGAGGTTACCAGCATCGAGCTCGATGCGACGCCTGAAAAGATAAACCAGGGGGCGGTGCTTTATGCCCAGTACTGCTCTGCGTGTCACGGCCTTCTGGCGATGGGTGGAGGGGCTGTGGCCGACCTGCGCTACTCTCTGAAGAGCACCTTCGACAAATATCCCGAAATAGTGCTTGAAGGGAAGTACTCAAACCTCGGAATGCCTTCATTCAAGCAGTGGCTCACCGGCGACGAGGTTGAAACTATTCGCGCCTATATCCTCAAGCGCAGGTCCGAGCTTAAATAAGTCTGGCGAGTCTGGCGAGTCGTTTTCAAGAGAGACAGCGCTTAAGTCAGTTATTGCAAAGTAATCAACACCGTCAGGATCGGGACGCGCCAGACGCGCTAGACTCGCTAGACTGTTTTTGAGCGCTAGACTATAATCCCGGCGGTTTGTAATTGGTAGGCTTCTCCGTCCGGGAGGAACTCAACTGATGGCATCTGAAATAGATCAGCCTGCTTCTGCGGCCCAGACCGCAGAGGGAAAGTATGTCTACTGTATCATCGAGTCCGATGAGCCTCGCTCATTCGGGCCGATAGGCATCGGCGGGCGCGGCGATGAAGTATATACGGTCCACTACGAAGGGCTTGCCGCGGTCGTCTCGAATACCCCTCTTATCGTTTATGACCCGACGCGCGAGAACGTCTTTGCGCACGAGCAGGTCAACGAGACCGTGATGCGGGAGTTCACCGTTCTCCCCATGGCTTTCGGCGCGCTGTTTCGCACCGAGCAGGATATCGTCGAATTGATGCGCGGGACCTATGACGCATTGCGCGACGTGTTCGCCAAGATGGAAGGCAAGGTGGAATACGGCTTGAAGGTCAACTGGGACCGCGACAAGGTAATAGCCGAGATAGAGCAGGAGAACGAAGAGATACGTAATCTCAAGGAGCAGATCACCGCCCGCGCGACCGGCTCGACTTACTTCGCCCGAATGCAACTGGGCCGGTTGATCGAAACCTCGCTCACCGATCACGCGGACGCTTACGTGCGCGAAGTCTATTCCGTCTTGCGCGACACCGCCGTCGCCTCGCGCGCAAACAAGCCCATCGGCGACAAGATGATCATGAATGCGGCATTCCTTGTCGAGCGCGACCGCGAGGCCGAATTCGACCAGAAGGTGAAAGAGATCGCCTCCAAGTATGATGGCAAACTCACTTTCAAATACACAGGCCCGTGGCCGCCATATAATTTCGTCCATATACGCCTCAAGCTCGAACGTGGCGAAACTACGTCCGAAGCAGTACTGAAATGAGATCGCAATGTTCCTGATCGACGATTTTTTGCTCGCTCCTATCAGCGGCTTTAAATTCATCCTCAACCAGATTCAGAAGGTCGCCGACCAGGAGCTTAATGACGAGACGGTGATCAAAGAGCAGTTGCTTGAGCTGCAACTGCTGCTCGAAGCCGAGGAGATATCCGAAGAGGAGTATCGGGAGCGCGAGGCGGAGTTGTTTGCGCGGCTGCGCGCGATCAAACAACGCCAGCTCGAAATGCTCGGTCAGGTTCACACCGCAGAATCTTCTTCCTTAGTAATCGAAGCCGGCGGAGATGAGCCCTGGGGCTACGGCGAGCCGGGCGAGAAGTAACTTGAAATCGAAGGATGAAAGAGCCCGGCGCGACGGCCCTTCTCGTTCCGCTTTTTCGCCTGCCGCGCGTTACCTCTTTTTCGGGGGCAAGGGCGGAACAGGCAAAACGACCGCAGCCTGCTCCGCCGCGCTCTACCTCCTCGGACAGGCCCGAAGCGGCGAGCGCATACTGCTCTTCTCGACCGACCCGGCCCACTCGCTCTCTGACAGTCTTGATCTCGACATAGGCGACCGCCTGGCAGAGGTGGCCCGTCACAAAAAGGCCCGGCTCTTTGCCCGCGAGATGAACGCGAGCGCGGCGCTCTCGGATTTTAAAGAGAGACACCGCTCGGTTTTCGCTCTCATAGCGGAGCGCGGCACGCTGCTCGACGAAAGCGACATCGACCAGTTGCTCGATCTATCGCTGCCGGGAATGGACGAGGTGATGGCGCTCTTTGAATTGAGCCGCTTCGAGAGCGAAGCCGATTTTGCCCGCATCATCGTAGATACTGCTCCTTCCGGCCACACTTCGCGGTTGCTCAAGCTGCCCGAAGTCTTTACGCGCTGGCTCGGCGCGCTCGACCGTATGGAGGATAAGCACCGCTTCATGGTGGCAAGCCTCGCGCGGGGCCGGGTGAAGTCGAATGACGAGGTCGAGATATTCCTGCGCGACCTGAATGAAAGGATCGAGCGCGTGCGAAGCATGCTGTATGACCGCGGCCGGACGGCGTTCACGCTTGTAATCATCCCGGAAGGGATGGTCGTCGAAGAGTCTTTGCGCTATTTCGATCTTCTTCGCCGCGAAAGTCTTCCCGTAACCGGGCTGATCGTCAACCGAGTAGAACGCGAAGGGGCGGATTGCCCTCACTGTCGCGCGCGGTCGCGGTCGCAGAAGCCGTGGCTCAACCGCATCGCGCGCGAATTCAAGGGTATCGATATACACTTCGTCCCGCTGCTGGCCGAAGAGGTGCGGGGACAGGCGCGGCTCCGCCGCTTCGCGCGCATCGCGTGGGAAGGCGAGAGAGACCGGGAGGAGCACGGAAGACCGGCTGCACGCCGCGCCCGGCTGAAGATGGTGGAGAGCGATGTAGGATTTTGTATAACGCCGCGCCGCCTGTTGATCTTCGGAGGGAAGGGCGGAGTCGGCAAGACCACTGCCGCCGCCGCCGCCGCTCTCGCGCTTGCCGATTCCGACAGCCGCGCCCGCGTGCTCGTATTCTCGACCGATCCGGCTCACTCGCTTTCGGACAGCTTCGATGAGGTGGTGGGCGAGCTGAAGCAGGGCGCAGGCAATCAGAAGAATCTTGACGGTATGGAGATCGACGCCGTAGCTCGGTTCGAGCGAGTGAGGAAGCGGTATAGGGAATGGGTCGATGAGGCGTTCGACTCGCTCAGTGCCGGGTCGCGCTGGCAGATACAGTTCGACCGCGAGGCGATCAGAGAGCTTGGCTCGCTCGCCCCGCCTGGGATAGATGAGATTATGGCGATGAGCGCGATAAGCGAGCTGCTTGAACGAGGCAGTTATACCTCTATAGTGCTCGACACCGCGCCCACGGGCCACCTTGTCCGCTTTCTGGAGATGCCGGAAATCGCGCTCTCATGGTTGCGGACTTTCATGAAGCTGCTTATAAAATACAAGTCCGTGGCCAGGTGGGGCGAGATTGCCGAAGAGATGATCGCCCTCTCAAAGAATATAAAGCGCATGGCCGCGCTCCTCGGCGACCCGAAGCAGTGCGAGTTCGTAGGCGTCGCCATTCCCGAAAGGATGAGCCTTGAGGAGACGGCGCGGCTGGCCGAGAGGCTCAAACGACTCAAAACACCTATGCGCCGTCTGTTGATTAACAACGTCGTGCCGGTC
>DASTET010000436.1:0-4863 GCA_035709445.1 Blastocatellia bacterium
GACGTCGCGTTCGATGAGGTCACAAAAGGATAGGTGCCGTGGTCGATGTCGAGCATCGTTCCCTGCGCCCCTTCGATAAGGATAGACTGCCCGCCACGGACCGCCGAGTTGAGCATAACGGCGGTGTTTCGTATAAAGGGCGTGAGGTTGTTCGCTTCGGCCAGATACTCGTCGAGGACCTGTTCGGCATTCAACGCTTCGGCGCCCATCGAGACAAGCTCCCGGTTTGCGGCCTCGACGTTGTTGCGAATCTTCTCGCGCAGCAGGTCGGGATAAAGCAGGTCGCCGACGCGGACCCCTGTGCGCGCGGCCTTGTCTTCGTAGGCCGGGCCTATGCCTCGCATGGTGGTGCCGACGCTGCTCGCGCCGAGGCTATGCTCGCGCGCGCGGTCGAGCGCCGCGTGATAGGGCAGCACCAGATGAGCGCGGCTCGATACGAACAACCTCCCGTCGCAGTCGACGCCCATCGTGTGAAGCTCTTCGATCTCGGAGTTGAAAGCCTGCGGGTCGATGACGACCCCGTTCCCGATGACGCAGGCGCATTCGCCGTGCAATATGCCGGATGGTATGAGGCGAAGCACGAACTTGCGGTCTCCCACCCGGACCGTGTGCCCTGCGTTATGTCCGCCCTGGTAACGAGCGACGATATCGAAAAAGGGAGCGAGTATGTCGACGACTTTGCCCTTTCCTTCATCGCCCCACTGTGCTCCTACTACCACTATGTTCTTCATGGTCTTCACGGTTGAAAGCCGCACGATCAGGAGCAAAACGCGGCGAGACTGGCGGCCCGTGTCACACGCGCTCCGGATTTCCAGGTGGAAATATATAACTCGGATTTACATAAGTACAGGCGCACACGCTTTAGCAGCGGAGTGTGCGCCTGCCTTCAGGTGCCGTGGCCCGGAAAGATTAGAGCTTGCTTTCAACGGCTTCAGCGCCGAGCGAGCGGTCTATCATGCGAGAGATGTTCTCTTTCGATGTTGCGCCCACAACGCGATCTGCCTCATTGCCGCCTTTGAATAAGATAAGGGTCGGGATGCCTTTGATGCCGTAGCGTTGGGGGACTGCCGGGTTGTCGTCGACGTTGATCTTGAAGAATTTTGCCTTGCCGTCGTATTTCTGCGCGACCGCTTCTACCGTCGGCGCGAGCATACGACACGGCTGGCACCACTCGGCCCAGAAGTCTACGAGAACGGGCTCGCTCGATTGTAATACATCCTGCTCGAAACTGTTATCTGTCACATCCTTCACGAAATCACTCATGACTGCCTCCGAAATTAAATTCTTGAGTTATACCGCTGCCGCCGCGCCGCGCCGCGCCAGCCTTTCATACAGTTCAACGTAACGCCGCGCCGACACATTCCACGAGAAATCGGCGCGCATCCCATTGAGCATCAGTGTCCGCCACAGATCGCGGTCGGCGTACACAAGAAGCGCTTCGTAAATCTTTTCAAGCAGCCGCCAGGATTCGTACTCATAAAACTTGAACCCGTTGCCGCTGCGAGTAGTCCGGTCGAAGTCCTGCACCGTGTCATCGAGCCCGCCCGCCGCCCGCACGACGGGGACGGTCCCATACCTGAGCGAGTACATCTGGTTGAGACCGCACGGCTCAAAGCGCGAGGGCATCAGGAACATATCCGCGCCTGACTCGATCTTGTGCGCAAGATCGTTTGAAAAACCGAAGAAGACCCCGACCTGCGAAGGCCGCTCGTCGCGCAGCGCCTGGAACCGCCGCTCATAATAGTCGGCCCCCGACCCTAAGAGCACGAACGTCGCGCCGCGTTCGAGCATAGGCCGGATCACGTCCAGTATAAGGTCGAACCCCTTCTGGTCCGAGAGCCGGGAGATGGAGGCGACTACAGGACGGTCGAGCTCGTCGGGGAGCGAAAACGCGCGTAACAGGTCTTGCTTACAGATGCGCTTCCCGGTCAGATCGTGCATAGAATAGTTGGCGGCTATAGACGGGTCGGACTCCGGGTTCCACTCGTCGTAATCGACGCCGTTTAGAATGCCGAAAAGATCGTGGCTCCTCGACCGGAGCAGCCCGTCGAATCGCTCTCCGAATTCGGGCGTCTGTATCTCATAACTGTAACGCGGGCTGACGGTCGAGATCGCGTCAGAGAAGACGATTCCCGCCTTGAGCGCGCTGGCCGCGCCGTAAAACTCTATCCCGCCTTCGGTCCTGTATATCCAGTCGGGCAGACCCAGCTTTGCCAGAAGGTCGGAGCTGAATAGCCCGTGAAAGGCCAGATTATGAATTGTGAAAAGCGTACGGGTACCGGCAAAAAAATGGTCGCCGGCGTAAACAGTCTTCAAATATGCCGGAACAAGCCCCGTCATCCAGTCATTGAGGTGGATTATATCGAACCGCTCGCCCAGCTCCTTCGCCAGTTCTATGACAGCCCGGCTGAAAAAGGCGAACCGCTCTCCGTCATCATACTCGCCGTAAAGCTTGCCACGGGCGAAGTAGTGGGGAGCGTCTATGAAATAGACCGGCACTTCGCCGGACCGGTCGACATAGACGGCTGCGCTTCGGGTCCCGAAGTCAAAGGGCACCTGTAGCTCGCCCGGCAATCTCTCACCCCGGCTGAGTATATTCTCTGTATGATAGCGCGGCATAATGACCCGAACCTGCTGCCCCAGCCTGGTCAACGCCTTCGGCAAAGAGCCCGCAACATCTGCAAGTCCACCGGTCTTTGCGTACGGTATGACCTCAGATGACGCCATCAGAATATTCAATAACGGTCTCCCATGTCGTAAATTCTACAAAGCCTCAAGACAAAAAATAGTAAGTGACCGGCGACGAGGTTGTCAAACAGACTCGATGCGGGCATTGTAACCACAGAGGACACGGAGGAATACAGAGGATTGATTATCCCTCTGTGTTCCTCCGTGTCCTCTGTGGTTACAGCGCTGTGGGCGTTAATCTACTATGGTTGCCAGCAGCTTATCGTCGTAATAGAAGCGGACGGGCGGCGTGACCCTATCGGTCAACACATAGGAGACTTTTATTCGCGCGCCGGGGGCTATCTTCCTATCCTGAGCGGGCATAATCGACTGCTCGCCGTCCTGCCCGCCGTGAAAAATCCGTATTCCGAGAATATGCACCTGATTGTTGTCGCTTTCTACAAAGCTGAGGCTTTGCGGAGAGAAGGTGACAAACTCAGACGACGTGTTCTCGATCTGCATCTCAATCCTTACATAGCGATCAAACCTGAAGATTCCGTGGTCCCTGAACCTGGTGACGGTTATCCTGAGATGCCCGGCTGTGAGGGGGACTCGACTCAGGTCGGAAGCGCGGACGCGGGCGTCGGTCTGGGCGCCTGCCTCTACAAGCAGCGGGCTCATCGCTATCAGCGCCAGAAGTGACAAAATTAACGAGCGCATGACATTCACCTCGCAATGATTATTCTGCTAGTAAAAACGAATGACAAGCCCGGCAGAAATCCTGGCATTATCCAGCGCCCGGTCGTTTGATCTGGTCAGAAGGTAATCGGCGTGAAGGGCCCGAAGCGCGAACCTGTCGCTCAGCCTAACGTCCAGACCTCCGCCTGCGGCTATGGCAAGCGAGCTGTCAAGGTCAGGAAAGCTCACGGACGAGCCAGGCAGGCTCACCCGGTCGCCCACGTTCGAGAATGCAATTCCGACAAGCGCTTGAGCGAAAGGGGTGACCCTTTTGCTCTTGCGATAGGACAGACGCGCCCCTGCCATGGCTGTATGGGCATGGATAATGGTGTCGGTATCAATGAACGGCCTGTCCGGACCGGGCGCTCTCAACGGCTCAAAGCCATAGTGGCCGCTGGTCTCTAACACAAGTCCGAGCCACCCATATCTGTTGAGGTTCAGCGCCAGAGACATATTCCACCCATGCAGGCCCTTCCCACCGTCGGCGCGCAGATAGGAGTAACCCTTAAATAGCTCCACGCTCGGAATCTCCTGCTCCTGCGCCCTCACGCTCAATGGGAGTAATGCCAGCAGAATTGCAACCGATAACGCTCTTCGCATCTCATTTCCCCTTTCTCGCTCTGATACTCCCCGGCAAGCAGGTCAGATGGCGCCTACCAGGCAGATGAGCCAGCGACAGGAGCTGAAGCAGATGGGGTGGTCACTTACCATCGCTGTCATCTGCCCAGTGGGCGCCATCCGATTGACTAGAACCGAAATGTCACTCCAAACTGCGCCGCAACCACGTCCGTCCGCGAAGAGAGCACATCAAAAAAGATCACTCCGCCCTCGCTTCGGATGGACCCTCTTCTCAAATACTCGGCTTTGGAGCCGCGCAGGTAGCGGACCTTTCCGTCGAGCGCGACCTCTGCGCTCCCCAGCCTTGCCAGCCTGATCTGGACGCCGCCGCCAAAGCCGTAACTGAAGGTGAAGTCGCTAAAGTTGGTCTCCGAGGCCAGCGGGACATCATCGAGATCGTCCTCTATCGTGGTCTCCGTAAAGAGATACTTGAATCCCACAAGCACGTCGGCGTAAGGGCGGACCGCCCCGCTTCGAGGCTGAAGTCTGAGCAGCAGGTGGAACAGACCGATGTTATTTGTGGTCTTCACGTCAACCCTGACTTCGGGGACGGTCGGAATAAGCGGCTCTCTTCGCGTCTCCGAGCCGTAGGTGACAAAACCCGCATCCGCGCCCAGGTGAAACGGGCCGGGGCCGAGCGAGACGGCAAACTGTAAGCCTATGCCGTAGCCATTACTGTTGATATTCTCTTTGAACCCGCCCTGTGGGATGATGGTCGCAAAATCGATCCCGAACTGAATCTCCTGCGCGCGTATGGCCGCAGCATCCGAGAACGATAGGCCGAAAAGGATCGTGAGCAACAACAGTAGCTTTCTCATCTTTCAGGTTACCTTTCGCCCC
>DASTET010000437.1:0-3833 GCA_035709445.1 Blastocatellia bacterium
CGCGACCGGGGTGGGTGATCTGAGATGTCCCGGCGTTGAAACACCGGGCTAGAATCACGCGGCCTCTACGCGACCGATTTATGCACACTCTTCAGTAATAATTAATCCTCTGCGTTCCTGCGGCGTCCTCTGCGGTAAATCCGTCTTTGATCACTGAGAATACGCTTCAATTGAGAATCCTGAAAGCGTCGGCTGCCTTTAGCACTCGCGGGGGCGGGCTGTAGCCTTCGGGGAGGTCCCCGCAATCGGCCCGAAGGTACTGAAGATGGCTCGGTTTTAGCGACGCGATAAGCTCGCGTCTGGTTTTGGTCTTTATAGGCTAGCCGACGTAAATCTAACCCATGCGCGAGAGCATCTTTTCAGGGACCGCGCCCGAAAACATGAAGAGCGGCCAGGTGAAATTAGGCCCGTTCAGCTTCCTGAGCCTGTAAAGCCAGAGCCCTATCGACCCGACTCGCCAGGCTGTCGGCCCCCACCAGCTATAGAGCGCCGGGCGCAGGTTCATCTTCCAGCACTTCATCATCAATTGCCAGTGCAGCGGTGTAAGCTGACGGGTCTCGCTCACGCCCCGTTCTTTCTCCATACGTGTGTCGTGGAGCGGCGTAAATATCGACGGTACGAGAAAGGCAAACAGCCCGCGCCGCTCGATCTCATAGATGAGGTCGAGCGTCTCCATCACGTCTTCGTCTGTCTCGCCCGGATTGCCTACGATCAATGTCATCATCGGGAACCAGTTGTTCTCGTTGAGCACTCTCAGCCCTTCGAGCACGACGCTGGGCCAGTCTTCTATAGAGAAGGGAACGCCCTTGCTCGGCATGATCTTTTTCGCCATGCGGGCCGACCCCGTCTCAAGCCCGATGAGCGGCGAGAGCACCTTTTTTTCAGGATGAGTGCTAAGTCGCGGGATGTGAATAGGGCTCTTAGGCAGCAGCAATTCCGAGAGCTTTCTGATCAACACGGGGTCGACGACTGCGGGCGCGATAGTGCAATGGCTCAGGACGTGATGCTCGACGCCGGGCGTGTTGATTATCTCGGAATAAAGGTCGAGGAGCGCTTCGCGGTTGGGAAAGTAGAAAGGCGTGTCCGTGTGGACCTGCCCCCAGATGAACATATCTTCGGTCGCAAGCGAAATCTGCTTGTTGCCTCCGCGCACATTTGCCCGAACGGCTTCGAGTATCTTCTCTTTCGGAAGGTCTATCTGCGGGTTGAGGTCGGGCACGCAGAACTGGCACCGCCTCCCGCACCCGGTGGTCATCTCCACGACTCCGAATGTCGTCCGCTTATCGGGGAAAAGGATCTCGTTCCGGTCTTTGGGATGCGAGACTTCGATCTGGCGAGGAATCGCCTTGCCCTCGATTGCCTTCGTGAAAATGTCTATCGTGTCGGCTGATTCGCTGCGGCCTTCGATGACGCAATCCACACCCAGCTCTTCATAAGCGCCGGTCTTGATTATCTGCCAGCCGCCCGACCCTCCGACGAGGACTCTGAAGTTATCGCGATAGGGGCTCGATTTTATCCTTTCGAACAGGAGCCGCGAATAGTGCGAGTTTATCGGCATCTTCGATGTGCCGAATATCGAGGTATAGACCCCGGCAGCGAATGTCACGCCAAGCGGATTGTGCGTCGATACGGCGACCACTCGCGTATTCGGCCCGATAAACTTGTGAATGTCATCAGGGTAGCACGCGACGATTTCATCGTTGCTCCAGTAACGCATCAGCGATGTCTCGACCAGCCTGACTCCGGCAGGCATATAGCGAGCCGAGCCGTCTTCGTTATACTCTACCTCGCGCCACTTCGGATACTTGCGATTCATGACACCCTCCATCCAGATGGGCATTGAGGCCATGCCCATCTGGATGAAGTACCCGGCGTGGTCTATGACTTCTGTGAGCGGGGCGGTCAGCACGATGAGCTTGCCGCCATCTGCGGGTGGCTCCGCCTGGGGACCATTTGTGACCCCGGGGTGATTTCCATTTGATCGCGCAACACTCATATCTTTCCTCTCAGGGCTGCCCGCCGATGAGCTGCGGGACAGCGAGCTTTTGAAGTGAATTACTGATACCAACCAAAGGGTGAATAAGCAGGAATCATTCTACTAAAACCCGCTGAATCTTCCTAATACATTCACACCCGCATTAACACAGAGAACACCACAGGGTCACAGAGTATTCAATTATCCTCTGTGCACCTGCGGTGTATTCTGATTCTTATATTCTTTATCCCGACCGGGGACTGAATTCTTAGGGCACCCAGTCGGCTATAAAGACATTGGTCTCTCCCTGCGATTTCGCGTTGCGGTTCGAGGCGAAGACGATCTTTTTGCCGTCGGGGCTGAACATCGGGAAGCCGTCAAAGGTCTCGTTGTAGGTGATTCGCTCAAGACCGGTGCCGTCGATATTTATGGCATAGAGGTCGAAGTTTCTCCCGCGCGGATCATCCATGTTCGATGAGAAGATTATCCGCTTGCCATCGGGGAAGAAAAAGGGAGCGAAATTCGCCTTGCCGTTGTTGGTCACCCTGCGCTTGCCGCTGCCATCGGCCTTCATCACCCAGATGTCGAGCCTGGTGGGGCGAATAAGATTATCCTTGAGCAGCGCTTTATAATCGGCGGTCTCTTTTTCGTTCTCGGGATGGTGCGCGCGATAGACTATCCACTGGCTGTCGAATGAAAAGAACGGTCCTCCGTCATAGCCCACCTCTGTCGTAAGCCGCTTAACGTTGCGACCATCGATGTCCATTGTGTATATGTCAAGGTCGCCGTCGCGAACGGAGGTGAATACTATCTTTTTACCATCGGGAGAAATGGTCGCCTCGGCGTCATAGCCGGGCGCCGTTGTGAGTTGTTTGACGCCCGATCCGTCCGGCGCTGCGGTAAAGATATCGTAGCTCGGGTAGAGCGCCCAGACATATCCCTTCGAGAAGTCGGGCTTCGGCGGGCAATCCGCGCTCGCAAGGTGCGTAGATGAATAGAGTATGCGTTTGCCGTCGCGGTAATAGTATGCACAGGTAGTCCGCCCTTTTCCGGTTGAGACCATTCGGGTGTCAGACCCATCTATGTTCATAGTGTAAATCTGATCGCAGTCGTGCCCCTGGCGAGTTGACTGAAGGATGAGCTTCTTGCCGTCGAACGAGAAGTAGGCTTCCGCGTTCTCGCCCCCGAACGTGAGCTGCCGGACGTTGCGAAAGTGTTTCTCCTCGGACAGCCGCAGCTTGTCATTGCCGTCTTCGGCCTCGACAGGGCTATATGGAAGGCTGAGAGCCAGAAGTGAGGAGACCAGTACAAGAGCCATAAAAAGATGTTTCATAAATCCTCCCAAAATGAGCTTCTATTGCGCGCAATCACCGGTTGCCTGCCGCTGTGCGGGCGAGTCGGGCCGCGAGCTTTATCGCCTCGACCATACTTCGGTGTTCGGCGACGCCGCGCCCTGCAATATCGAAGGCCGTCCCGTGATCGACCGAAGTCCTTATGATCGGGAGTCCCAGCGTCACATTGACGGCTTCTCCGAAAGACAGGCACTTGACCGCTATCAAACCCTGATCGTGATAACAGGCCACGACTACATCGAACTCTCCGCGCGAGGCCCGGACGAATATCGTATCCGCAGGGAAGGGGCCGCTCACCTCGACGCCGTAGCGGTCGCGACATTCTTCGATAGCGGGGGCTATCTCGCGAGACTCCTCGCTCCCGAAAAGCCCGTGCTCGCCCGCGTGCGGGTTGAGCCCGGCCACAGCTATGCGCGGTCTGCCGAGCCCGAACCGCTTCATCTCGCGGTCGGCAAGCAGTATGGTCCTGACGAGACGATCCTTTGTTATCGCTTTTATCGCATCGG
>DASTET010000438.1:0-4625 GCA_035709445.1 Blastocatellia bacterium
CTCAAAGACACGCTCGAGAAGTGCGTCAGGCGCAGGAAGCTGAAGCCGCATCCGTCGAGGCCGAGCAGCAGGAAGCCGAAGTCACCTCCGTCGAGGCCGAGCAGGCAGAAGTCTATGACGCAGAGGTCGCGCCGGACGAGACCGATACGGCTGAGTATGAATCGTCCGCCATCGCTCCGGAGATGGAGACCGTCATCGAGACCGCTCAGGAGCTGGAACCCGTCGCGCCTGAAGTGGCGGCCCTCTCCATAACGGAGGATATAGGTCCGGTCGAGGCTCAGGAAGAAGAGATTCAGGAGGAAGAGATCACGCCCACCCCGGTCGAGAGCGCTACCCTACCGGAGGGCGAGGAGATCAAAGCGCAGCCCGTCGAAGCGGTCGCGCCGGAAAGTGTCGAGGTCGAGGCTGAGACGGAGGCCGAGCCTGCGTCTGCCCGGGCGAGCGAGACAGAAACAGCAGAGCCGTCGAGTGAAGAGGTGAATGAAGAGGTCGCCCCGGAGATTAGCCCCTCCGAGGCGGCCGAGGCCGAAAGCGGACTGGCCGAGACCGACGAGCTTCCACCCGCTGCATTCGGAGAGCCGAGCGCTGCGGAAACGAATCTGGATGTATCAGAAGGAGGCGAAGATCAAGCGGCGAAAGAAGAGTGATCGGGAACTTCATATGGTTCGGTCCTCGCCGCTTAATTTGTAATCTGGAATGAATATGGCAGGGCAAAAAATTAGAATTTACGATCTGGCGAAGGAATTAAAGCTCGACAACAAGAGGATCATCGATGACGCGCGTCGAGAGGGTATAGATGTGAGCGTGCCGTCGAACACGGTCCCTTTTGAAGTGGCGGAGCGGATTCGCACCAAGTATTTTCCGAAGAAGGCCGTCCCGGTCGCTGGCCCTCGCCTGGTCAAAACCGTCAAGCACGTGGAGCCTGCTGCTGCGGCCGCCCCGGCTGAAGCTCCGGACGAGCCGCAGCCTGCCGCCCCGCCGCCCGTAGAAGCTGCCCCGCCACGACCGCAGGTCGAGCCGTCAAAGCCGGAGCCGGTTAAGCCGAAGGTCCGCATTCTGAAAGCTCAGCCTCAGCCGTCCCCGGCGACGGCCGCACAGGAAGCTTCCGGCGATACGGTGCAGACAGCGCAACCAGCCGAAGAGCCGTCCGAGCCGGTTCCTGTTGCGCCGCCGGGCGCGGAAGTCGCGCCTTCGACGCCTCCTGACGAAACAGAGCAAACAGCCGAAGAGCCGGCCCGGCCGAGAGCTGTCCCGCCCGGGACATCTCGACCGCCGGTCCCGCAGCGGCAATCGCCGCAGGTTCGCGTCCTCAGGCCGAGGCCGGGCGTGAGCATTACGCCGCCGCCACAGCCTTCAAGGACAACGCCGCCGCCCGCAGGAAGGCAGGCGCAGCAGGGTCTCAGGACTTTGGCGCCGGAGACCGCCGGGGGCACCCCCGGCGAGCCGGGAGCGCCAAAGCCAAAGGTCCAGACAACGTACGTGCCGCAGGACACGGGCCGCCCGCGCAGGCGAGGCCGTCGCGGAAAGCGAGGGCCGGGCGAGTTCGGCGGGCCCGAAGAAGGAAAGCTTGAGGCCCCGCGCCACGTGCGCGGAGGCGGCACGGTCGTCCAGCCTAAGGCCAGGCCTGTCTTCACCGAGCTTAGACCTCTCAAGCTGATCGAAGGCTCTACCGTCAAGGACCTCTCCGAAAAGATGGAGGTGAAGGCGAAAGACATAGTGCAGATGCTGCTCCAGCGCGGCGTAATGGCTACGATCAACCAGACGCTCAATCAGGAGGTGGCGAGGGACATAGGCAAAGAGTACGGCTATGACCTGAGCTTCGCCCCGTTCGAAGAGATGATCAGCGAGGCCGAAGAAGAGAAGCTGATCGAGTCGGGCGAAGAAGGGCTGGTCATGCGCGCTCCCGTTGTGACCGTTATGGGTCACGTAGATCACGGAAAGACTTCGCTGCTCGATGCCATACGCCAGACGCGCGTCGCCGAGGGCGAGGCGGGCGGCATAACCCAGCACATCGGCGCTTACGCCGTCGATGTTCCGGACCCTGATAACCCTGAGCGCGAGCGGCCTATAGTGTTTCTCGATACTCCGGGCCACGAAGCATTCACGATGATGCGCGCTCGCGGCGCCCGTGTGACCGACGTGGTCGTGCTCGTCGTGGCGGCAGACGACGGCGTGATGCCTCAAACCATCGAAGCAATCGATCACTCGCGGGCAGCCGAAGTCCCGATAATCGTCGCCATAAACAAGATCGATAAGCCCGAAGCGAACCCGGATCGCGTCAAACAGGAGCTTGCCGACCGCGGGCTTCTGTGGGACGGATGGGGCGGCGATACCGTAATGGTCGAAGTGTCGGCCAAGAAGCGCCAGAACCTGGATCAGCTTCTCGAAATGATACTGCTCACCTCGGACCTGCTCGAGCTCAAGGGCAACCCCGACAGGCTCGCGTCGGGGGTCGTGCTCGAAGCCAAGCTCGACCGGGGGCGCGGCCCCGTTGCGACCGTCCTCGTACAGCAGGGGACCCTCAAGGTGGGAGACCCGTTCATCGTCGGGCAGGTGTTTGGCCGCGTCCGCGCGATGTTTGATGACAGGGGTCGCATCGTCGATAGCGCGGGCCCCTCTACACCTGTCGAGGTGCTCGGGCTTCAAGGCGTGCCGCAGGCGGGCGATCAGATGCAGGTGGTACAGGACCCCACGCAGGCGCAGCACATCGCAAACCAGCGGCAGATGCAGGCGCGACAGGCCACAATCGCGCGCGATTCGGCGCGAGGGCTCGACCAGCTCTTCTCCGATAAAAACCAGGTCAAGGAACTGCTCGTAATCTTAAAGGGCGACGTTCAAGGATCGGTCGAAGCCGTTCGCGATGCGCTAAATAAACTATCGACCGAAAGGGTAAAGATTCGTATCATCAGATCGGGTGTCGGCGCGATCACCGAGTCGGATGTCATGCTGGCGGCGGCCTCATCAAAAGATATGAACCGCGCGTCGGTCATCATCGGCTTCAATGTGCGGCCTCAGACGAGGGCGCGCGAGATAGCCGAGATAGAGAATGTCGACATAAGGCTCCATACGATCATTTACAAGATCGAAGAAGAGATTCGCAACGCGATGCTCGGGCTGCTTGAAACGACCAAGCGCGAGGTGATACTCGGCCACGCCGAGGTGAGACAGGTCTTCAAGGTGCCGCGCGCGGGCCAGGTGGCCGGATGCTCTGTGACCGACGGGGTGATACGCCGGACGACCGCTCGATTGCTGCGCGACAACGTGGTCGTCTATGAGGGCCGGATCGATTCGCTCAGGCGCGTCAAAGAGGACGTGAGCGAGGTTCGCCAGGGCTTCGAGTGCGGCATCCTTCTGGAGCGGTTCCAGGATGTGAAGGTAGGTGATGTGATCGAGGCCTACATCACCGAAGAGGTGGCCCCTACCCATTTATGATTTTAGATTTTGGATTGCGGATTTCGGATTGTCTCGGTGAAATCCTGAATCCATCCCCGGAAGTCTAATATCTAAAATTGAAATCAGAATTCTGATCGGTTGCAAGTCGGGCCGTTTAGGGTTAGCATACTCAGTTTAGCTTTAGCGCAGAATCCTTTCCGGGTGATGTTATGGTGGGAAGACGACCTGAGCGCCTTGCAGAGCAGATCAAGGAAGAGGTCAGCCTGATAATCGCTGGCGACCTCGAAGACCCCAGGGTCGGATTCGTCACGGTCACGGACGCAAGAATCTCCCCCGACCTGCGTCACGCCAAAATCTTCGTCACCGTGCTCGGCGACGAGCAGCAGGTGTCGGAGTCGCTCGGAGCGCTCAACCATGCATCCCGGTTCATAAGACGCCAGCTAGGCGCTGCGCTGCGCATAAAGAGGACCCCTGAGCTTCATTTCGTTTATGACGATACAGTTCGGACTGCTGCTCGAATCGAACAGTTACTCAGTGAGGAGGGAGAGAAGGCAAGGGAACGGGAGCGCGCAGAAGCTTCCGGCGGCGAGCAGGAAGATGCCGGATAAAGCGAGCCGCGCGCCCGCGAATGTAGGAGATCGAAAAATCCTTTGCCTGTTAACAGGTCATGCTTAGTCAGGTTGTCGAGCTCATTGAACAGAAGCAACGATTCATGATCACCTCGCATATACGGCCCGATGGCGACGGGCTGGGGTCGGGGCTTGCGCTCTACTGGATGCTTCAAAGCCTGGGCAAAGATGCGTCGGTGATCCTGCGCGACCGCGTTCCGCCCGCCTACTCCGTGCTTCCGGGGTCAGACCTGGTGCTCGTGCAGCCGGACGTCGAAGACCTGTATGACGCGGCCTTCGTCATCGAGTGCAGCGATGTCGAGCGGCCCGGTCTGCCAGGGCTCAAGAACCAGTTCGTGGTCAATATCGATCACCACTCCACGACCGTTCCATTCGGAGATGTGAACTGGATAGACTCGACCGCCGCCGCCGTAGGCGAGATGATCTATAACCTCTGCAAAGCGCTGGGCGTCGAAGTCACGAAAGAGATTGCCGAGTGCATATACACGGCGCTGCTTACGGACACGGGCAGCTTCCACTTCTCGAACACAACCGAGCGGACGCTAAAGATAGCCTCGGAGCTTGTCAGGCGCGGCGTCGAGCCCGCACGAATCTCGCAGGCGC
>DASTET010000439.1:0-2339 GCA_035709445.1 Blastocatellia bacterium
CAAAGCCGATTACGCACAATCAGAAGCATTGCATCAGCGAGCCCTGACGGCCCTGGAGAACTCTCTCGGCCCTGCGCACCCGCAGGCGTGCATATCGCGCAATAACCTGGCGCAGATCAGCATAAGTAACCGTAAGCTTCCGCAAGCGGCCTCACTCCTGATCCGTAACAATGATATTCGCGAAGATAATATGGCGACCGTCCTCACTCTGGGCTCGGAACGTGACAAGCTGCTATATATGGCCACTCTATCCGAAGAGACCGACCTGACTGTTTCTTTCCATACTCGTTCGGCCCCGATGGATCCTCAAGCCGCTCGTCTCGCGCTCGAAACCGTATTTCGTCGCAAGGGCCGCCTCATAGATGCCATGGCCGACATCACAGGCACACTGATGCGTCGCGCCGAACCGGCCGACCGAAAGCTTCTGGAAGATCTGGCGAATGTGCGATCTCAACTGGCTGCGCTAGTTCTCAGGGGGCCGGGCGCTACCAGTCTCACGCAGCATCAGGCGAATATCTCCCGGCTGGAGGCCGAGAAGGATCGCCTTGAAGCTGAGGCGAGCGCACGCAGCGCCCCGTTCCGGGCTCAATCCCAGCCCGTCACATTTGCCCATGTCCAGGCAGCCATACCTGTCGGCGCAGCCCTTGTAGAGATTGTCTCCTACCGGCCTTTCAATCCGCGTCCGGCAACAACGAGTGAGGTATTCGGATCGCCTCGCTATGTCGCTTACGTCATCCGGCGACGGGGGACTCCGCGGTGGGTCGATCTCGGAGAGGCTGCGGCGATAGACAGAGGCGTTACGGCTTTGCGGGCTGCGCTTCGCAACATCGGACAGCGCAACGTCAAAAGGCAGGCGCGTGCGGTAGATGAGCGGGTGATGCGTCCGATACGCAGACTACTGAGCAATACACGCAGAGTATTCATCTCTCCCGACGGCGCTCTTAATCTCGTTCCGTTTGCCGCTCTTGTCGATGAGCGTTACCGCTATCTGGTCCAGCGATATTCTTTTACCTATCTGACCAGCGGGCGCGACCTGTTGCGCTTGCAGGTTCGCAGGCGGAGCAGGCGAGCGGCTATGATTTTCGCCAATCCGGGGTATGAAGCAAGGGCAGTCGTCGCCGCGCCTGCCCCGGACGCACCGGGCGAAACTAAGCATGCACAGCATACAACCAGCCGGACCATCAGCCTGTCGGAAGTGGAGTTTAGTCCCCTGCCGGGCACGATGGAAGAAGGGCAGGCCATCGGCAGGCTCATTCCCGAAGCTGAACTCATAACAGAAGCGAAGGCCACCGAGATGGAGATAAAGCGGGTGAGCGCGCCTGACATACTGCACGTGGCAACGCACGGCTTCTTTCTTGGCGAGGAATATCAGGTGGCGGCGACAGCCGCCAATACGGGCCGTGATTTTAAGATCATACAGGGTAATGTCGAGCAACCGCAGCCTGAGAGTACCAATCCGTTGTTACTATCTGGAATTGCGCTCGCAGGAGCGAACGGGCTTCAGGGCGGAGGAGGAGAGGACGGCATTCTAACGGGCCTGGAGGCGGCAGGACTCGACCTGTGGGGGACGAAGCTGGTAGTGCTCTCGGCCTGTGAGACGGGCGTCGGAGAAGTCAAGTCCGGACAGGGCGTATACGGATTGCGCCGTGCGCTGGTCATCGCCGGAGCCGAAAGCCAGGTGATGACTTTGTGGTCGGTCGACGACATAGGGACCCGCGACCTTATGGTCGGGTATTACAGGCGGCTGCGGCTTGGGGCAGGCAGGACAGAAGCATTGAGACAGATGCAGCTCAAAATGATCAGCAGCCGGCGCTATAGTCACCCGTATTACTGGGCAGGTGTGATTCAGTCAGGCGACTGGCGCGGGTTGTGAAGACTGCTGGTCGAGAAAATTCAATCCGGTTGAAATACTTTTGCAGCTTTTTCCATGAATAGATGGATGCCGAGCACTCGTACGGATCGCATTGTTTATGGATGGCGCTGAGAGAACAAGGGACGTCAGGAACGACATTTTCGACTTTTCGCTCCTGGCAGAACTGGAAAATAGGAGAGGTGATCTATTGCTATCGCCCTCTTGCCCCTGACGTGCCTTTTCAGTCGACTATGTATAAAAAGGGGAAATGAAGATATGAAAAAAGCAGGCATCCTCATCGCACTGTGTTGCGCGGCGCTTTTCGCCCCCAGCTATATCAGCAGCGGCATAGCCCAGAGCGAGTGCCTTGGCGGACCCGGGCCGCTGCCGACCAATATCGGGTTTGTAGATACGATTATTAGAATCGGCAGGTTCAGGCCTCCAACAGCATCGAATCCACATGTTCAAACTCTCAGTCCCAGCGCCC
>DASTET010000440.1:0-4758 GCA_035709445.1 Blastocatellia bacterium
GTTGCAAATAGGAGCTTGCCGGGCGGAGAGCTTCGCCGGTAGAGCGGGATGATCGCCCCCAGCAGGTTGCGCAGCAATGCCGAGGCCATGTGCTCCTGCGCGACGGTGAGCTTTCCCTTATGCCAGGCTTCGCCTACCTCCTGCATCAGGGGGAGGGCGACTCGATAGGCAAGCTCGCGAGGAGCCAGACCTGCGGCGAGCAGGGCCAGCTCTCGCTCTGCCTCCGCATAATCCAATCTTTCTATCGCCCCCATCACCGAGCGCGGCGCCTGGAGATGCCTCCCCGCGCGAGCCGCCATCATCGTTCCGGTTCTATCTGCCGCCGTCACAGGGCTGGCTATCAAGGCCCGCAACTCTTCATCATCGAGCCCCGCCACACGACCGATCGCGTGCCCTCTCTCCACCGCCGCGTTCAGCAGGCGCAGGCGCTCGACATCGGCTTGCGTGTAAAGCCGCCCGCGTTCGTCGCGCTGCGGAGCGACTACCTTGTAACGCCGCTCCCAGGCACGGAGCGTGTCGAGGCTGATGCCCGTCAGCTTGGAAACGGCGCGGATTGGATAGAGCAGCGTCTTCATGGCTATTCAGGCGAAGTACCTTTTTTCATTCAACGGATTGCCGGGTCTTGATCAGGCGCGAGACATCGAATCCCCTGGCCGCCGTCTGCTCGACGATCCTCTTATATACCGCCTCGTCCATCTCGGGCGTGCGCGAGAGTATCCACAGGTACTTCCGATCCGGCGTGCCGACAACCGAATAACTGTAATCGGGCGCGAGATCTATGATCCAGTAATCCCCCCAGACCATCGGCAGCCACCCAAGCCACGCGGGCGCGAACCTGACTTCCAATTTAGAGTTCGGCCCGTCTTTATCGGCAAGCCGGGCCTTGCCCTCAGCCCTGTCGATCTGGCCGTCTTTCAGACGGCATTCGTTGACGACCTTAAGCTCGCCGCCCTCAAGTTGCGAATAGGTCGCCATCACCTCGCCAGCGCACTTGTTTTGAAACTTGTTAGGCAGGCGCGCTATCTCATACCACTTTCCGACGTAACGGGCAAGATCGACTGAAGGAACAACCTCCAACGTCTGCGGGCGGTTCGCCGCCGCTACCGTTGCACCCGTCAGAACAAAAACCAGAGCAAATACTTGTCCCAACATAAATCCTCCTTAATCTTTATCCCCCTCGGAGGCCGCGCTCGCTCGAAGCGCGCCCTCCGAGACCCCAGTTCGATGCTGATATATTAGTACTTTGTCTAAGATTTGTCAATATATAGTCTCTTTGTCGAATAAAAATCCCAGATATATCCTGAAAAAATCCTTGACAGAAATTCTTAAAAGAGATATCTTGTCAATGTTGGAGCAAGCCGAGGGGAAGGCGAGCGGGAATCGGCAGTATGATTGCCGCTCGCCCGGCGCAGTATTTGAAATCTAATACCAGACAGGAGAAAGGACCGAGATGAATCTCAGATCGAAAATCGCTAGATGGATGTTTATAGGCATCGTTGCCGTAGGTTTATCCGCGACGACGGTTAAAGCGACCGACAACCACGAGAAGCAGGACATCGTTGACACGGCGGTGGCCGCAGGCAGCTTCAAGACTCTGGCTGCCGCGTTGGAGGCGGCGGGGTTGGTTGAGACCTTGAAGGGCGAAGGGCCGTTCACCGTCTTTGCCCCCACCGATGAAGCCTTTGCCAAGCTGCCGGCGGGGACGGTCGAGTCGCTGCTCAAGGACAAGGAGAAGCTGACCAGGATCCTTCTCTATCACGTAGTCTCCGGCAACGTCATGGCCAAAGACGTTATCAAGCTCAAGTCGGCGAAGACCGTCGAGGGGACTTCAGTCAAAATACGGACTGGCGGCGGCAAGGTGATGGTTGACAACGCGAATGTCGTTAAGACAGACATCGCGGCCTCCAACGGTGTGATTCACGTAATCGATACCGTCATCATTCCCAAATAACAGAACAAGGAAGATTGTAAGAAGCATACGCGCGGCGAATCACTCGCCGCGCGTATGCTTTCACATTCTTAACTTACGGATTACAACCTCAACGATGGGTGTAGCTGCCTTCCCTGAGATTGCCGAATCTATTCTTACACCACCCTTACTGACCTGATAGCGATTAAAAGCGCATTTGAGTATAATGCAGACGGATTCTCAATTTCCTGGCATAGTATATGCCAGGCTAAATGGGATTGTCTGTTCTTCCAAGAAACATTGCTATGACAAAGGATCATTCTTCACTGCTGCGATACGGGGTCGCAGCATTAGCTGTCGTCGTATCGACGCTGGTTCGAGAGCCGCTCATCCCATTAATGGGCCTGAGGGTTGCCCCGTTCACCCTTTTTTATCCGGCTATAATGTTGGCCGGGTGGTATGGCGGGCTAGGGCCCGGACTGTTTGCCACGGCGCTCAGCGCGCTGTCGGCGATCTACTTCTTCATCCTGCCCGAGTTCTCTCTTGCAATTTCCGATGCCGGAGTGGCCTTCGGTTTAGCCCTGTTCCTCTTTTCGGGGACGTTCATCAGCGTAATCAATGAAGCCTGGCATCGGGAGAAGCGAAAGGTGGAGGCATCCAACCTGGCGCTCGCAGAAAGCAGAGAGACCGAGGCGAGGCAGCGAGAGCTGCTGCAAGTCACCCTCTCAAGCATCGGCGACGCCGTGATAGCCACGGATGCCGAAGGGGTTATCACCTTCATGAACCCGGTGGCCTCATCGCTGACCGGCTGGGAAGTGAGCGCGGCCAGGGGGAAGCCGCTCGCTGAAGTCTTTAAGATCATCAACGAGTATTCGAGAGAAGAGGTCGAAAGCCCGGTCGGAAAGGTGCTCTGGGAAGGCAGCGTCGTCGGCCTGGCAAACCACACCATCCTGATAGCGAAGGACGGCAGCGAGATACCTATTGATGACAGCGGCGCACCCATCAAAGTCGGCGGCGGGAGCACTGTCGGCGTGGTCCTTGTCTTCCGCGACATCACCGAGCAGAAGAAGGCGGAGCAAACGGCTTTCCTGCTCGCTTCCATAGTCGGCTCATCTAACGACGCGATCATAGGCAAGAGCATGGACGGAACCATAGTCACTTGGAACGAGGGGGCGCAACGCCTTTACGGGTACTCGCCCGAAGAGGCGGTCGGTCTCCCGGTCTCCGTTCTTATGCCTCCGGAGCGAGCCGACGATTTTCCCGAGATCATGGAAAGGCTGAAGAAGGGCGAAAAGATCGACCACTATGAGACCGTGCGGCTCAGCAAAGACGGCAGGCTTATCAATGTATCGGTCACTATCTCGCCTATAAAAGACTCAGGCGGCAAGATCATCGGCGCATCGACCGTCGCCCGCGACATCACCGAGCGCAAGCTGATAGAGGAAGAACGCGAAAGTTTGCTGGCGCGCGAGACGTCGGCCCGGCTCGAAGCCGAGCAGGCGCGACAACTGAGCGTAGAGTTGTTGCGGCGAGAGCAGGTCACACGGTCTGAGGCCGAAGCGGCCAACCGCGCGAAGGATGAGTTTGTGGCCACGCTCTCGCACGAGTTACGCACGCCTTTGAACGCCATACTCGGCTGGGCCGCGATGCTGCGGGGCGGAAAACTCGATGAAGAGTCTTCCCGCCGGGCCATCGAGATTATCGAGCGCAATGCCAGAGCGCAGGCGCAGCTCATCGATGACATCCTCGATATCTCGCGCATAATAACCGGCAAGCTGCGGCTCGATGTCGCCCCGGTTGAGCTGGCAACGGTAATTCACGGGGCCGTCGATGTAGTTCGCCCCGCCGCCGAGGCTAAAGAGATTCGACTGCAAGTACTGCTCGACCCCAGGGCGGGACCGGTCTCCGGCGATTCAGATCGCTTGCAGCAGATCGTCTGGAACCTGCTCTCGAATGCAGTGAAGTTTACCCCCAGGGGCGGGCGCGTACAGGTGCGACTCGAACGCGTCAACTCTCACGTCGAGATCATAGTGAGCGACACCGGTCAGGGCATCAAGCAGGAGTTTCTCCCCTACGTCTTTGACCGGTTCCGCCAGGCCGACAGCACGCTCTCGCGAATGCATGGCGGGCTGGGCCTCGGGCTTGCAATAGTGCGCCATCTTGTAGAGCTCCATGGCGGCACAGTCGAGGTAATAAGCGGCGGAGAAGGACAGGGGGCGACATTTACCGTGAAGCTGCCGTTGATCATCATCCATGACCGAGGCCGCTACAAACCAGCCGCCGCCGAATCCGCCGATCCTTCCACGCCACCCGGCCCCAGGATCGATTATGCGCCGGCGCTTGACGGTATTCGTTTGCTCATTGTCGAGGATGAGCCCGATGCCCGCGAGCTGCTTATCGCCCTGCTTACTCAGTCCGGCGCTCAGACCCGAGCGGTAGCAACCGCCGCCGAGGCGCTCGACGCGCTCCGGCAATGGAGGCCGGACCTGTTGTTGTCCAACATAGAGATGCCCGGCGAGGACGGATACTCTTTAATCCACACGGTGAGATCATTAGGCCCAGAGCTGGGCGGGCAGGTCCCGGCCGTGGCCCTGACTGCACACGCCAGAGTTGAAGACCGCGTGCGCGCTTTATCGGCGGGATTTCAATCGCACATCACCAAGCCCGTGAATCCGGCGGAACTGGTGGCGGTCATACGAAGCCTGGCCAGACGCAGCAGGACCGCTTGATAGAGAAGAGATGGACAGGATTACTGCGGAATTCTGTCAATCCTGTCCTTTCTCCTTTTATTATTTGGAAGTCAGCTCCGATGTGACCACCGCGCCGTTCATTTGCGGAAGGGTCGCGAT
>DASTET010000441.1:0-4075 GCA_035709445.1 Blastocatellia bacterium
GATCCTCCGCGTCCTCTGCGGTTATACTCCTGTCTTGCCCGGTTAGAGGTTCTTCAGTATGAAGTCGGTCATCATCGTTCGCATGTGCTTGACCAGAACGGGGTCGGTTACGCCATGCCGCGATTTCGGATAGAGCATCAGCTCAAACTGCTTGCCCGCCTTTTGAAGCTCATAGACGAATTGAATCGTATTTTGCATGTGGACGTTATCGTCTATCGTGCCGTGTATGAGCAGCAGGTTTCCGTGAAGGTCTTTCGCGGCTGCGGTGACCGAGCTTTTCTTGTAGCCTTCCGGGTTGTTCTGCGGCATCGCCATGTACCGCTCGGTGTATATAGTGTCATAGAGCCGCCAGTCGGTTACGGGCGCTCCGGCTATCCCCAGCTTGAAGCTCTTGCTGTGCGTAAGAGCATACGCCGTCATGTACCCGCCGTAGCTCCATCCCCATATACCTAAGCGCGAGCCGTCGACGTAGGGCTGGCTCTTAAGCCAGTTGATTCCGTCTTCTAAGTCTCTAAGCTCAAGCTCGCCCAGGTTGCGATATGCGGGCCAGGTCGATTCCGCGCCCTTGCCGCTCGCCGTGCGGTTGTCGCACACCCAGATGATATAGCCCTTCTGCGCAAGAAGCTGGTGCCACATATAAGTCGTCCCGCCCCACGCGTTGCGGACCTGCGGAGCGTGCGGCCCGCCGTAGGTGAAGCTCATGACGGGGTACTTCTTGGAAGGATCGAAGTCGGGCGGCTTGATCATCATCGCTTCCATCATAAAACCGTCGCGCGTCTTCACCTGTAAAAACTCCGGCTTGCCGAGCCTGTACTGTTTAAGCGCCTCGACCCTGTTTTCATCGATGACGCGGGCAAGCGAGCCGTCCGAATTAAAAAGGCGCACCTCGGTCGGGGTGTTGACGTCGCTCCGGCTGTCTATGAATAGAGTAAGGCCGGGATTGAAGTTGACCGTATGGTTGCCTTCCATCTGCGTGAGCCGCGCAAGCCCCGTCCCGTCGAGCTTGATGCGATAAGCGTGTACGGCGATGGGGCTGTGCTCGGTGGCGTTGAAGTAGACCATGCCTGTAGCTTCGTCCACTCCGTTCAGCTCCCGCACCTCCCATTTGCCGCTGGTCACCTGCCGGATCAGCGTGCCTTCGGGCGAATAATGATAGATGTGCTGCCAGCCGCTCCGCTCGCTGAGCCAGAGGAAGCTGCCGTCTTTCAGCCAGTGCGGCTCGTCTATGACTTCTACCCATGCCTTTGTCGTCTCGCGCAGGAGCGTTTCGGACCGCCCCGTGGCCGGGTCTGCGAAATTCAGATCGAGCCAGGTCTGCTCGCGGTTCTGAAGCTGATAGCAGACCTTCTTGCTGTCCGGGGTCCACCCTACTCGAACGATCAGGAACTCGCCGCCATCATATTTGAAGGTGTCCAGCCAATTCGTAGCGCCTCCCGCTGCGCTCACCACGCCGAGCTTCACGAAAGGGTTCGGGTCGCCCGCCTTGGGATAGTGAGTAACCTCGGTCTCCTGAAGATGCGGGATATGATCGACGACCGTGAACAGCTTGACCGGGCTCTCGTCTATCCTGAGATAGGCTATCTTCGTCGAATCCGGGCTCCACCAGTAACCTTTGAAGTTGCCGCGCCCGTACAGCTCTTCCTGATAGACCCAGTCGAGGCGACCGTAGAGCAGCTTCTCGTTGCCGTCGCTCGTCAAAGCCCACGAGCGCTGTGTGGCTATGTCGACAAGGTAGATATTGTATTCGTAAATGTAGCTGACAATGCGACCGTCGGGGCTGAACTCCTCGCCCACCTCCTTTTCTGCGGTCGAGGTGAGCCGCACCGCTTTGTCGCTGCCGAATTCGTAATAGAAAAGATCGTTGGCGAAGTTGATCAGCGCCACCGTCCGCGCATCGTTCATCTTATATGTACTTCGACGCGCGATGCGGCGCGCGTCTTCAGTGCTTATGCCAGGCAGCGCGTCGAATGCGGCCTCCATCTTCGCTGCGTCGTGAAACGGCGTCGCCTCGCCGGTCATCGCGTTGACCTTCAGAAGCTGCGCTGTGCGCGTCCTCGTATCTACCTTCGATTGCAGATAATGTTTTCCGTCATTCAGCCAGCGAAGCCCGGTCGGGGGCGAGCCGCCGAAATCTATCTTCTTGGCGGGGTCATACAGGTCATCAAGGGTGAGCATCTTGTCCTGCGCCAGCGCCACGGGCGCAAGACAGATCGAGATCAGAATACAGGCGGCTTTGACCAGGAAGCGTTCCACTTGAGTTTTCCTCCTAAAATTGCCGCGGGTAAACGCAGAGGGGCGCGGATACAGGCGGCTTTATTTATTGTGCGACAAGCGCAACTGCTCGACGCAACCGCTCGGCTGTTCGCTTCTGTCCGAGCGTCGTCATTATATCGAACATCCCCGGCCCGACAGACTGGCCCGTCAGGGCTGCGCGCGAAGCGTTTATCAGAAGCCCCGCCTTGACGCCCTGCTCTTCGCTGTAGGCACGAAGAGCGGATTCCGCCAAGTCGTGCGTGAAATCTTCGAGCATCAGCAACCGGTCGGCGAGCCCCGGAAGCAGCTCTTTAAGCTGCTCGTCTTTCAGGTTCTTCTTCACCGCCGCCGGATCATAATCGAACTCGTCGGAAAAATAGGGCCGCCCTAACTCCACAAAGTCCGTCAGCGTGCGGTAACGCGCGCGGAGTAAATCTACGGTCTGAGCGAACCACTCCCGTTTTTCCTTCTCGAATTCATCTCGCCACAAACCGGCCTTTTTCAACTGCTCGGCCACCATCGGCAGCAGCTCATCGAGCGACATAGAGCGTATGTATTCGGCGTTCATCCACAGCGCTTTGGGGTCTGTCCAGTCGCGCGGGTCGTTCTCGTTAAAGTTAAAAACAGCCGCCGATTTGTTGACCGCTTCGAGCGAGAACTTCTCGATAAGCTCGCTACGCGACATTATCTCCTGCTGCTCGCTGCCGGACGACCAGCCGAGCAGCGCGAGAAAATTGACAAGCGCGTCCGGCACAAACCCTCGGTCGCGGTACGTGGTGACGCTGACCACCTCGCCGTGCTTGCGTTTCGAGAGCTTCTCTCGACCCGGTGCGAAGATCAGCGGCAGGTGCGCGAAATTGGGAAGGGACGCGCCCAGCGCTTCATATATCAATACCTGCTTGTGCGTGTTCGTTAAATGGTCCTGCCCTCGTATGACGTGCGTGATCCGCATGTTGATGTCGTCGACGACGACCGAGAGATTATACAGCGGGTGACCGTCCGAGCGAACGAGCACGAGGTCCTCGATGTCCGAAAAATCGCGCTCCTGCGGGCCGTAGACCATGTCTTCAAAACGCGACACTCCGCGTTCCGGGACCTTGAGGCGTATAGCCGCAGGCTCGCCCGCTTCCACCCGGCGCTTCGCCTCTTCAAGCGGCAGGTCGCGGTAAGGGTTTACCTCCTTGCCGGTCTGGGTCTGCGTGGAAGCGCGGTCCGCTATTATCTCTTTGATGGGGCGATCGTCAGTCTCTTCTTTGGGAGTGAAATCGTAATAGGCCTTTCCCTCCTCGACCAGACGCAGGGCGGCGGCGCGATGCTGTTCGTCAAAAGAAGATTGAAAGAATGGGCCTTCGTCGGCGTCGAGCCCGAGCCAGTGCATGCCGTCGAGTATGCCCTGCACCATTGCTTCGCTCGACCGCTGTATGTCGGTGTCTTCGATGCGGAGTATGAAGACACCGTTATGCTTGCGAGCAAACAGCCAGTTAAACAGCGCGGTGCGCGCGCCGCCTACGTGGAGATACCCGGTAGGCGAGGGCGCAAAGCGAACCCGTACTTGATCAGCCATAAGCTGCAATTATCGTTGAGCGGCGAAAAAAAAGGCAAGCTCACGAGCAGAAGCCAGAAGCCAGAAGCCAGAAGTCAGAATCTCTCGCGGAGCCTCTCTGTCATTGCAGAGCGCCAGAAGTCAGAATTATCCTCGACCATATTCTGGCTTCTGGCTTCTGACTTCTGGCTTCTCGAAGAATTGTCACTGTACGGGCGCGATATAACGAACCGATTTAAGCTCCGCAATCGCGGCCAGCTTCTCGATTGGCGCGCGGCC
>DASTET010000442.1:0-3628 GCA_035709445.1 Blastocatellia bacterium
GCCGTTATCCCCTCAGTCCGAAGTCGATCCGGATCGGTCGCTTCTTGAGAGCATGATCAGACGAGAGCAGGCTGCGCAGTCAGGCTCGAAGCTTACTCCCGCCGAGCGGCGCAACCGGCTGGCGACCGCCATCGAGCGTTATGCCCTTGAGGCCGGATTTGAAGTGAAGGCAAAGCTCACGGGCGCAAAAAAAGACACGCTCGAACTCCAGAGCCCCGTCTTCGACAAGTCGATGATCTACAGGGCCGTCGTAAAGGGCAGCAGCGATCTGGCCGGGGCGCTTCGAAGTGCGGGCATAGCCAGGGTAATGGTCGCCAACGGCAAACAGTCGTGGCTCTTCGATACCCGCTCGCCCGAAAAGTGGCTTGAGGTCCTGTCGGCAAAAAATAATAAATAGATTAATGATCAATTCGCTACATGCTGTGTTATACTCGCGCGCGTAGCGTGAATCACATACGCTGGCTGTCCGGTTCGAGTATTACATAAAAGCGGCCAGGCCCCTGAGTTTTTGGTGAGCAGGCTACAGGTTCTTCCACGCTAATGAAGGTGAGCGCCTTAATAGTGCGCTCTTGTTTTTTCTTGGAATCTGCGTCCGTCCGTCGCTGACGAGATCGAATTTCTCAATCGACATCGGACGTCTCGTACTGGCGAGTGTAGTATCCCCGACACCCGCTCTCTAGCCCAAAATCAATAGCCATTCCTGTCACACGCCGGAGGTTTGCGCCTGCGAAAGGCCGTCTGGCGCGTCGGTATTTGTGTGACCTGAATCCTCTTGAGCCTAACAACCGAAAGGAGAAGAGATATGGAGAAGGAGATAACTAACGAGTTGGAGAAGACCGACATCCTGAAAAGGAGAGAGGATATCACCGGACCACCCCAGGCTAAGAAAGCAGGTCTTAGCAGGCGTCGTTTTCTTGGGAATATGAGCGGGGTTGCTGCTGCCGGCATGGCTGCCGGAGTGATAGGCGTCGAGCCTATAATCGGATCGAAACGGGCGGTCGTGCAGGCCGCCGAGATCGGGCCTGAGACCCCGCTGCAACGACTCGCAAACGCAGCCGAGGTCCGGCTCCAGGCAATCGCAAGAGATCTGGGGACGGGCATCCCCCCGCACCCCACAAACGATGATGAGGATACGCTGATCAACTTCGTGGGGAGTTACTCAAAGGGCTTAAAGCACGATTCGTTCAGAGGCGAAGTCGATCCGAATTCCTATAACGCTTTTCGCAATGCGCTTTCTGTAGGAACGTTCAACGCCATCGAGTCGCTTGCGACCGCAGGCCATCTGGGATGTCCCGACCCTGCGCGCCAGCGGCGGCTTGTCAACCCCTGCTCGTCATACGCCTACGAGATGGAGTCGAATGACTCTCATCAATACCGAATCCGCCCGGCTCCCGCCTTCAGCAGCGCCGAAGAGGCGGGCGAGATGGCCGAGCTTTACTGGATGGCCCTGCTCAGAGACGTGCACTTTGACAGCTATGCGACCAATCCCATAGCGGTCGCGGCGGCAAGTGATTTATCGCAGCTTTCGGATTTTCGGGGACCGAAGCAGGGCGGGGCCGTGACGACGCAGACGCTCTTCCGCGACAACTTTCCCGGCTGCACCGTCGGGCCTTACATATCTCAGTTCCTTCTTCTGCCTGCCGCTTACGGGGCGCAGACCATCGATATGAGGATAAGGACCGCGCGGGCCAACAGGGATTTCGGCACCACCTTCAATTCCTGGCTAGACCTTCAGCGCGGCTGCCAGCCGACTCAGGCGCTGCTGTCCGACGGGTTGCGTTTCTGCCGCAACGGTCGCGACATCGGGCAGTACGTTCACATCGACGCGCTCTATCAGGCTTATCAGGTTGCGACGCTCTCGCTGCTCGGTCTGGGTCTCAGGTGGGACGAAAACAACCCGTACGGGCAGACGCCCGAACCCGGCTCAGGATTGCCTTTGCCTCCAAACACGCCGGGAGCCAAGGCCCAGGTTGGGTTCGGCACTTTCGGCGGGCCTGACATACTGGCCACGGTTTGCGAGGCTTCCACGCGGGCGCTCAGGGGCGTGTGGTATCAGAAGTGGCTCGTACACCGCAGGCTGAGGCCGGAGACGTTCGGCGGGCGAGTAGAAGTGATCCGGCTGGGACGGCGCACGCTGGCCGATTATCCCATTCATCAAGACCTCTTCAACTCGTCGGTGCTCAACTCCATCTTCAGCAAGTTTGGCACACACCTTCTGCCGCTCGCATTTCCCGAAGGGTCGCCGTTGCATCCGGCCTACGGCGCGGGTCACGCGACGGTCGCAGGGGCCTGCACGACGGTGCTGAAGGCTTTCTTTGATGAGAACGATATAGTTCCGAGCCCGGTCGTCGCCTCTGCCGATGGCCGGAGTCTCGAACCGTTTGTCGGGCCGCCGCTGACGGTTGGAGGCGAGCTCAACAAGCTCGCTTCAAACATCGCCACGGGCCGCAATATCGCAGGAGTCCACTGGCGCACCGACGGCACGGAATCGATTCTTCTGGGCGAGGAGATTGCAATCAGCATGCTCCGCAACATGGAGACCACATTCAAGGAGTCGTTCCAGGGATTCAAGCTCACCAAGTTTGACGGTACGACTATTACCATTTAAACCGGCAAGACCGGAGCGGCAGCTCTGTTTGGAGCTGCCGCCTTCTTCAATCTTTGCCGCTGGCCGGCTTGATGCAATCGGGCGAGTTGTTGGCAGGCGAGTTCACACGCCTGGATACGGGATATGCTTCCATCTGATCAGCCGGGTAAGGCTTGAGCAGATCGAGCAGCTTCTCCTGGTCCTTTACCTCGGGATCGAGCCAGAGGTCTTCTTTCTCTTTCGGTATGATGACGGGCATGCGGTCGTGGACCGGCTTCATAATCTCGTTCGCTTCGGTCGTGATTATCGTGCAGGTCGTGACCGCGTCGCCTTCGGGCGGCTCCCACACTTCATACAGCCCGGCAAATCCGAAAGGTCTTCCCGATTTCAGACGGATGAAGACGGGCCGTTTGCCGTCCCCGACCTTCTGCCATTCGTAAAACCCGTCGGCCACGACCAGACAGCGCCGTTTTTTGAATGCGTTCCTGTAGCTGGCCTTCTCCGTTATCGTCTCGGACCTTGCGTTGATCATTTTGTTTCCGACCGAAAGGTCTTTTGCCCACGAGGGCACAAGCCCCCACCGGACCGGCACTAGCTGCTTGACCCCGTCGATGATTACTGCGGCCACCTGCTGCGTTGGAGCTATGTTGTAGCTCGGGCCGAGGTCGCAAGATACCTCGCTCACCCCGAATTCTTTCGCTATAGCAGGTATCGGCGTTGATCTTGTAAATCGTCCGCACATTATACCCTCCGTGACGCGGCGTGCTTATTTCAACACGCCTACCTTGAGATGCGAGCTCATATCGCCCGACCTGTAGACTCTATGCGTTGCCTTCTGAAAATCGGCCTCCGTCGCGTTATATATATCGATGAACTTCTGCGGGTTGCGGTCGACGAGCGGGAACCAGCTGCTCTGAACCTGCACCATTATCTTGTGACCTTTGCGAAAAGTGTGATGTACGTCCTGCAACGTGAATGTGACCCTGGTAGGTGCGTTCGGCGCAAAAGGTTCAGGCTTCTCATAGCTGTTTCGGAATTTGC
>DASTET010000443.1:0-5497 GCA_035709445.1 Blastocatellia bacterium
TGGAGACGAGCGACAGCACTGGCACGCGGGCGACGAAGGCGGCAGGCTCGCGGTTTTCATCGAGCTTCGTGTAGCTGAACTCGGCCATACGCAGCTCGCCCACCTTCAGGCCCGGCTCGCCGGTCTGCTCCTCCTGATTGAACCCTACCTTTTCAATGAACTCGACCGTAGCGCGCGCCGCCTGCGCCTGCGCCTGGACTATGGCGATCATCGGCGCGCCGATCATCTCGAACAGAGGGAGAGAGCGAAGCTCCTTTACGCCGTTTGACATGAGTATCTATTCCTTTGCCGGTATCAGGCGACGACGAGCTTGCTGACCGGCTGCCCATTCTCGTCCGTTGTTTCGACCCATTCGTAGTTTTGAATCTCGACCGTCACCTTGACGCGCGCGATAGCGTTTTGCGGCACGTTCACCAGATCGTCTTTAGTGACGGCCAGGTCGAGATTAAAAGCCTCTGCCCTGGCCCTTGCGAGCGCCTCTTTGAGTTGTGTGCTTGCGGCCTTCGCCCATTCGAGCGCGCGGTCGCTGACCTCCTTTTGAAGCTCTGCCGTAAAGGTTGGCCTTGCGCTGGTCGCCGCCATCACCTCGCGCAGGATCTTTGTCGACTGAGCGCCTAGCGTCTTGGCAAACGCTTCGGGGTCTTCGAGGAGCTGTTTGGAAACCTCGTCCGCTCGCTCCGACATAAACGCTTCCAGCCTCTTATCAAGCTCGGCCTCGACCTTCGCCCGCTCGTCTTCGATGAGAGCGCCGAGCGAGTCGATCTGTCGAGCTGTCCTTGCAGGTCTCGCCGCGACTGAAAGCAGGCTGCTGCGAAGACGTGGCAGGTTGTGAGAGAGGACTGTCGGAGCTATCTCGGACGGTCTCACCTCTTTTTGCTCGGCTGAGGCCACTGCAAAAGTAAGCTCCAGGTCGGCGCTGCGAATCTCCACGCGCGGGACTGGAAACAGCCTAAGCACCGGGTCCCTGAAGTATTCGAGGCTCGCGTCCCTCGAAAACAGATCGGATTTGACGCGGGAGTTCGCTATGTCTTTGAGCAACGATCCGAGAGTTTCACTGAGATTGGGCATTCCACCTCGCTTCAAAACTTCATGCGAAGCCGCAACATGGTTATTGAATCCGCGGGAGCCCCCGCTATCCGGCCCGCTTCTATAAACGCGATGGCCTTCACACGGTCCAGGCGGTCCATCGCCTCAAGCGGCGTAAGCGGCGCTTCACCGCCTATGACGACCGCTTCCGGCGCGACGGCTTCCAAAGCGATAAAGGGGAGAGATAGCTCGACCTCTTTCAGCCGGAAGGCCCGCCCCGGTTCTTTGTCAAAGCCGAGCGCACTCAGCTTTTCAATCTCCCGGACGAGGTGAGCGCCCAGCAGCTTGAGCGAAGTCGGCTCGCCTGAGTCATCAGGATTCTGAGTCATCAGGGTTCAACTTTCGATTCCTTGATAGAAGATTCAAGAATGTCAAGCACGCGCGACAGCCCGGCAGGGATGTCATCCTGGACCGCGCGAACGTGTATAGACATCGTGTAGTCGCGCGTGTATCGGGCCGACGTCTGGCTGGCCGTCTCGTACTTCAAAGAGGTTCGAAACTCGAGCGAGATCGGAGACCACCAGCTTTTGTACTTGCCGCCCACATCGGCGGTCAACTGGAAATTGTTCTTCGTGGTGTTCTCTATGGTGTCGTTGATCTTTGCGGTGAAGTCTATAGTGACCTCATCGATGCGCAAAACGGGTATCGGCACTATCGAGAGAATCGGGACCGAGAGCGAATGCTCGACATCCTGGTTGTTCTCATCTTTCTTCCTGTACTTGAATGTGACGTTGCGGACCGTTCCCGCGTCGGCGTCTTTAGCCTCGTCGACAAAGAGCATGTCCTCGGCCGCGCTTGCCGGGACGAACCCCACCTTCTCGATAAACTCTATGGTGGTCTTTGCTGCGACCGCCTGGGCCTCGACGGCGGCTTTAAGCGGCTCTCCGATCAAATACCCGAAAGGAATCTGTTTGAGTTCCTGAACGGCTCTCGACATACAAGCGTCCTCCTAAAACGGCTTAGACCGTAGTAACTCGGCTCGCCGGGACAACCTGAGATTAACATCTTTGTGAGGGTGCAAAACGGCGGGCACGAATGTAACTCAATATACACGTGCCGGTCAAGAACAGGTGGCGCGGATTTGACAATATACCCACGCTCAAATATAAATCCCGCTATTACAAGCTCATAAAGGAAGCAAATGAAGATCGGGTCGAAAGGCGATTATGGACTAAGGGCGCTCATCGATCTTGCCGAGCACTTCGATTCCGGGACTGTCGTCCAGGCAAAAGAGGTAGCCGAACGCCAGGCTATCCCGAAAGACTATCTCGCGCTCATAATGGTCGATCTCAGGCGGGCCGGGCTTATCGAAAGCACACGAGGTCCGGGCGGCGGGTATCGCCTGGCCCGGCCTCCCGAAGCGATAACCATGGGAGAGGCGCTCAGGCTGCTTGAGACGCCGGTGACGCTCATCGATTGCACTACAGAGCTTGGGTTTGATGGTTGCAGCCTGTCGCTCCGCTGCCGCATGCGCAACGTCTGGATCGAAGCCAACCGGGCGGTGATGGCGATTCTCGACCGCACCACGATTGCCGACCTCTGCACCGGCTCGCAGCCAAGAGATGAGCTTCTCGAAGAGGCCGAATCGATCGGCCCCGACATGCCGAAAGGACACACATTTCATATCTGAGATGAGAGCCGTAATCCAGAGAGTGAGCCACGCTTCTGTCGAGGTAGAGGGAGAGATCACAGGCGAGATCGAAGAAGGTCTGCTGGTGCTGCTCGGAGTGGCGCGCGACGACACCGAGGCCGAGGCCGATTATCTCGCGGAGAAGATCACGAACCTGCGAATATTCAACGACGAGCAGGGGAAGATGAACCGCTCGCTTCTCGACACCGGAGGGGCGATGCTTGTCGTCTCGCAGTTCACGCTTTACGGCGACGCGCGGCGAGGCCGCCGGCCTTCATACACGGACGCGGCGGAGCCTGAAAAGGCGAACGCGCTTTATCAATACTTTGTCGAGCGAGTCCGGGCCCAATCCATCAGAGTCGAGACGGGCGTTTTTCGGGCGATGATGAAAGTGCGCCTGACGAACGATGGGCCGGTGACGATCCTGCTCGATTCCAAGATTTGAGATTTGAGATTCAAGCGATCAAAGGCCGGGCAGCCCGGCCTTTGATCGCTTGAGGAGTTACGCCGTGGCGTCGCCGGTGACCGGCGGGATGATGGGGTTGAGCACCGAAGGACGCGGCTCGATCTTCGGGCGGTCCTCGCGCGTAGTAGTCGGGCGGTCCTCATCGAGCGGGAGCCCTGCGACGAGGCGGCGAATCTCAAGCGAGTCAAGCGATTCGCGCTCGAGCAGCGCTTCGGCAAGCCTGATAAGCGCGTCTTTATTCTCCAGTATGACCTGGCGCGCTCGATTGTACTGCTCCATGACTATGCGCTTGACCTCCTGATCGATCTTGATGGCGGTGTCTTCGCTATAGTCCTGGTGCTGAGCGATCTCGCGTCCGAGGAATATCTGCTCTTCCTTCTTGCCGAAAGTGATCGGGCCGAGGCTCGACATCCCGAACTCGCAGACCATGCGGCGGGCAAGCTCGGTGGCTTTCTCGATATCGTTCGACGCGCCCGTCGTCATGTGGTTGAGGAATATCTCTTCGGCGATCCGGCCTCCCATCATAATGGCGATCTGGCCTTCGAGGTAGTCGCGCGTATGCGAATAGCGGTCGGCCTCTGGAAGCTGCATGGTAACGCCCAGCGCCATGCCGCGCGGGATGATCGAGACCTTGTGGATGGGGTCGGCGTTCGGGACCTTTATTCCGACAAGCGTGTGCCCGGCCTCGTGGTAAGCGGTGTTGCGCTTCTCTTCGTTCGACATGACGATGGAGCGGCGCTCGCTCCCCATAAGGACCTTGTCCTTGGCCCATTCGAAGTCATGCATCATGACGACCTTGCGGTTGTAGCGGGCCGCGTTGAGCGCAGCTTCGTTGACAAGGTTGGCGAGGTCGGCCCCGGTAAAACCGGGCGTGCCGCGCGCGATGACGTTGATATCGACATCGTCGCCGAGCGGTATCTTGCGGGTATGGACTGCGAGTATGCCTTCGCGGCCTTTGACGTCGGGACGGTTTACGACCACGCGGCGGTCGAAGCGTCCGGGTCTGAGCAGCGCCGGGTCGAGCACGTCCGGGCGGTTGGTCGAAGCGATGAGGATTACCCCGTCGTTCGATTCGAAGCCGTCCATCTCGACCAGCAATTGATTGAGCGTCTGCTCGCGCTCGTCGTGGCCTCCGCCAAGTCCTGCGCCGCGATGGCGGCCAACGGCGTCTATCTCATCGATGAAGATTATGCAGGGAGCGTTCTTCTTGCCCTGCTCGAAGAGGTCGCGGACGCGGCTCGCGCCCACGCCGACGAACATCTCTACGAAGTCAGAGCCCGAAATAGAGAAGAACGGGACGTTCGCCTCGCCCGCGATTGCGCGAGCAAGCAGCGTCTTGCCAGTCCCCGGAGGGCCCATCATCAGCACGCCCTTCGGTATGCGTCCGCCGAGCTTTTGAAACTTCTGAGGTTCTTTTAGAAATTCTATTATCTCTTGAAGCTCTTCTTTGGCCTCCTCGACGCCCGCGACATCCTTGAAGGTCACGCGTTTTTGCTGATTGCTCAAAAGCTTTGCGCGCGACTTGCCGAACGATAGCGCCTTGTTGCCGCCCGACTGCATCTGCCGCATCATAAAAATCCACAGCCCTATGAATACGAGCAGCGGGGCATAGCTGATAAGCCCGAAGAGCCACTGGCTGGAAGAGGAGCTCTTGAAGGAGATGTCGACGCCCTTGTCCTTCATCAGCTTGGCGATCTCCGCCTGGACAAACTGATTGTCGACCTGCGTCTCGAAGCTCACGTCGTTGCGGAGCTTGCCCGTCACCCCGTGAGTCCCTTCAATGGTCGCCTCTTTTACCTCGCCGTTATTGACCTTTTCTATTAATTGAGAATAGCTGAGCTTCGTTTCCTTTACGCCGCTCTTACCTGAAAAGACCTGGTAAAGAAGGAACGCGCCCCCTATTATCACTACCCAGAAAATTATCTGCCTGACTGTTGAGTTCAACCTGCTACCTCCAATAATACCGGCGCTTCATGCGCTTGATTGAATTCTAGCCTACATCATTATGATGCGCAATAATTCGTCAAAGAAGTCTGGCGCGTCTGGCGCGTCCCGCTCCTCGCGGCGCTGATTATTCTGCAACATCCGATTCAGCCGATGTCTGTCTTTAAAGCGACGCGCCAGACTGCTCTTGACGCGCCAGACTCGCCAGACTATTCCTCCATAACTGCAAGATAGGGGAGCTGGCGAAACTGGTTCTGTATTCCCAGCCCGTAGCCGAATATAAAGCCTTTATCATGCTCGAAGGCCACGAAATCGGGTTTTACATCCACGCGCCGCTCTCCGGGCTTATCTACGAGCAGGCAGGTGCGCAG
>DASTET010000444.1:0-5887 GCA_035709445.1 Blastocatellia bacterium
GCGTGTTTGGACTCGCCGGGGCCGTTGACCACGCACCCCATGACGGCCACCTTCAGCTCTTCGACGCCCTTATATTTCTGCTTCCACGCGGGCATCTGCTCGCGGATATAATTCTGTATCTCTTCGGCCATCTCCTGAAACAGGGTGCTTGTCGTACGTCCGCAGCCGGGGCAGGCGGTCACGAGCGGGGTAAAGCTTCTAAGCCCCATGGTCTGAAGAATCTGCTGCGATACTATGACCTCTTCGGTCCGGTCGCCGCCGGGCCGGGGCGTGAGCGACACGCGGATGGTATCGCCTATCCCCTCTTGCAAGAGGACCGCCATTCCCGCAGTCGATGCGACTATGCCTTTGCTGCCCATCCCTGCTTCGGTCAGTCCGAGGTGAAGCGGATAATCGCAGCGCGCGGCCAGGTCTCGATAAATGGCGATCAGGTCCTGGACCTCGGAGACTTTGGCGCTCAGTATGATCCGGTCGTGCGCGAGCCCTGAGGATTCTGCAAGCTCGGCAGATTCGAGCGCGCTCAGCACGACGGCTTCGCGCATTACTTCGCGGGCATCTTTCGGGGCCGGGCGCGCGGCGTTTTGGTCCATCAGCCGCGTGAGAAGGCCCTGATCGAGCGAGCCCCAGTTTACGCCTATGCGGACGGGCCTGTCATTTTCGAGCGCCACATCGATCATCGCCTGAAAATTCTTGTCGTGGTGCTGGCCGGGCCCTACATTTCCGGGGTTGATGCGGTACTTGGCGAGCGAGCGAGCGCAGGCCGGGTACTGTTTGAGCAGGAGATGACCGTTATAATGAAAATCGCCTATGACGGGGACCCGGATGCCGCGCTGGCCGAGGCGCTCGATAATATGAGGCACGGCTTCGGCGGCTTGGCGAGTATTGACGGTTATACGCACAAGCTCGCTCCCGGCGCGGGCAAGCTGTTCCACCTGTAACGCGGTGGCCTCTACGTCCACGGTATCCGTGTTGGTCATCGATTGAACGACGATGGGGTTGTCGCCGCCGACCGTCACGCCTCCGACCATTACGGCTACCGAGCGCCTTCGCTTAACGTTTACCACTTACTTGCTCCTTAGAATTAATCACCTTCACTTGGGGATTGTACTGAGGCGGATGCCCCCTAGCAACATCCCCGTCGTTGTGGCAGAATTCCGCCATCCCATTTTGGTCAAAGGAAAGCCATGAAAGACAGACTCGATCACCTCGAACAGGCAAAAGAAAAAGTAGTGCCAAACGCTCCCTACACGGTTGCCCATCGCTACACGCTGCCTCATCACATGGTGACAACGGCTTTTACACTTGACGGCTACCGCATAGTCCGCACGCTCGGGGTGGTGCGCGGCATTACGGTGAGGTCTCGCTCGATATTCGGGACTATCGGCGGGGCGCTGCATACTATCGTAGGCGGCAATATCACCGCCTTCACCCGGCTGTGCGAGATGACGCGCGCTGAAGCCTTCGAGATCATGGTCCAGCATGCTTCCGAGATAGGCGCAAACGCGGTCGTCGGCATGCGATACGACGCGACCGAGATAATGAGCGGAGTGAGCGAAGTCCTCGCCTACGGGACCGCCGTGATCGTAGAACCGATGGAACAGTCTAGCGCGTCTGGCGAGTCGAGAGTCTAGCGCGTCCCGCTCGTAACAGCGCTGATTACTTTGCTATATCTGATTAAAGCGTTGTCTGTCATCAAAGGGTCGCGCCAGACGCGCTAGACTGTTATTACGACGACTTCGCGCTGGGGCTGGCCGCCTGTGACGCGGGCGTCTCCCTCGCTCACATAAACATCGATCTCGCTGCGGACGCCGAACTTTCCTTCGAGATATATTCCGGGCTCGATTGAAAAACAGGTGCGTGGGATCAACACCCGGTCGTCTTTCGTCTCAAGGTTGTCTATGTTCGCCCCGTTGCCGTGTACTTCGGTGTGTATGTTGTGGCCGGTGCGGTGTATGAAATAATCGCCGTACCCTGCATCGACTATCACTTTGCGGCACACGTCATCGACCTGCCATCCGTGAACTGTTCGTCCGCCGGCGAAAGCCTCTTTTACAAAGTCTGTGGCCGCATCGCGCGCGTCACGAACTACGGTGAATACTTTGTTGACCTCGTCGGGGACGGTCTCGCCTACGAAAGAGGTCCAGGTTATATCGGCATAGACCGAGTTGGGTCGGTCCAGCTTTGCCCAGAGGTCTATGAGGACGAAATCGCCTGCGTTAATCGGCGAGTGCTTCTCACGAGTAGGCTCGTAGTGGGGCAATGCGCTGTTGGCGTTCACGGCGACTATGGGAGGGTCGCGCGTTATCATCCCACGGTCTGCAAAACATCCAAGGATGAACTGCTGTATGTCGTATTCGGTGGTAGGAACTCCTTCTCTTATTCTACGTCCTATTTCGTCGAACGCCTTATGCACGCTTTCATAAAGCCCGCGGGCAGCCTCTTCGTGCATGGCGAGCTGCTCATCGTTCCAGGCCGATTCGAATTGCTGCACGAGATTGGCCGAAGAGACGGGCTCGACGCCGAACGAGCGTATCAACTCGATAGTCCCCGCATCGACTCTTGAAAGGTAAGGGATGGCTGCATCGGGCGAATACTGCATGGCGACTCGCGGGGCTCGGCCCCGTGCGAGCGCCGATAGCGAGTCCCTCAAATACCCGTGCAGTTGCTGCCAGGGCAGATAGACTAGCTTTCTTCCCGGCAGGTGGTCCAACACATCGCGCTCGATTGAGTGAACTATCTTTGTCGGCTCGCCGGATTGCGGTATCAGGTAGAACCAGCGACGCGTGGCGATATGACCTTCGCCGCCCGTGCCGAGGATATTAGCGGCAATCGGGTCGCTGCCTCGGAAACTATAGAACAACCAGCCGTCCAGCGATGCTTCCTTTAGCGCCTGTTGAATTCTGTCGATCAAGTTAGCCTCCGAAAAAAGTGGTCTTTCGGTCCGAAGAGACTTACATTAGCACAGCCGCCCGGAGGCGCGACAGGCTGCGAATCATTTTCCATTTTCATTCGTTCATCTGAGCGTAATTCTGCTCTCGCTTTGGAAGGAGGATTCTCAGAGACCGGAGCCGGGATGACCTTAGAGGAGTAGTATCGCTCTGCTACCCTCTGAGGTTCAATTGTTTGTCGAATCCGGGAACCGGACGGCCCGGCATTTTTCAATGCCGGCATTTTTCAATGAAAGATGAAATCGAGGCAGGAGGGGAGGCTTCCGGGGTTAGTACATATTATGCCGCGCGCACCGTTCTATTATTCTTCAGATGCTCAATCTCGGTAACGACCGAAGTGATCAGCCGCTCGACGCCGGTCCTGGAGTCCATAAAGAAGAGAGCTCGCGCGCCGGTGCAGACTGTAAGCGGATCGCTCAACTGCTCGTTAAAGTTTTTCGGGACCGCTCCGATCAGGACAGCGTCTCGCGTCTGCCCCCCAAGCGAGCCGCCCGTGAGCTTCCCTCTGCGCTCCTCGGGATTGATCACCTCGAACCGGTACTCGCTGTTCTGGGTCCGTATAAGAACCTGGTCTTCCCTATCTATATTTTCAAACTCTACTCTTTTCATCACTAACGCTCCTCAGCCTTCTGGCTGTAAGGGAGTTTGATCCGTGGCTGCGGGCCGCTCGCTGAATCTTGATAAAAGCCGTCCCGCCAGCATGGCGCAAATTCCCAGGTAAATGCATACAAAGAACAACAATACGAAGAACTGTATAATCCCCATCTACCTGTCCCCCTGCTAAATTTCACACACTACTGGTGTAGGGCAAGCTTCGTGCCATACGGGTCTGATCGAGAGGCACCGGCATTTGTAAAGATTTCTGCGAATTATTGGGGCTGACCCGTATTAATACGGTGCGAGGAGAAGTTCCAATGATTCTGATTAGTACGCTTGACTTGAGGCTCAACATTTACATAGAATCGCGGGGTCTAACAGGGGAGTTTAAGATAAACGACTCAGAAACAGATAACTCTATAATTTAGCCCTCACAAGTGGAATAAATGACTTAATTTGCGGAAGCCCCGTCTCGGGTTTTAAAGGCGAGCTATGGCAAGCAGAGATCTCCTCAGTAATCGTCGCGTAAGCGATATAGTGGCTGCCGGAGAGGCTGCGGTAGAGGAGAGCCGATTCGAGGAGGCCGCCAATCATTTCCGTACCGCCCTCCGTATGGGGACCGCATCCGCCGAAGAAGAGGCTCATATAAGGTGCCAGTTGAGCGAGGCGCTCGAAAAGCGCGGGCTCAACGCAGAACAGCTTGAAGCGGTCGCGCGGTACGACAAGTTCTCAGAGTTTTCCCGGCTATCCGAGCGGACGCAGATGCTCGTGCTGATACGGCTCGGCTGGGGCTATTCGGTTAACAACGACATCCCGCGCTCGATAGCGCTGTTCAATCAGGCAATGCAGATCGCCCGCCGATTGGAAGACCACAGCGGGCTCGGCGCGTGTTTCTTCGGGCTGGGACGCGCCTACAGGAACTTCTCCGAGATTCGCATCGCGCGAGACCATTACACATCCGCTCTTGAGCACTTCCGCCAGACCGGCGACTGGCGAAAGCTCGCCGAGTCCTATATCCACATCGGCCACATAAACGCCTTCGAGGGGGATTTTCGAGGCGCGCTCCTCTCGATCAAGCAGGCGCTGACGATCATAGGCGATAAGGATGAAGCGAACCTGCTGGGCCGGGCCTATATGTACCTTGCTATAACTCACGACAATCTCGGCTCGACGAGCAAGGCCCTCAACTGCTGGGAGAAATGCATAGACTATTTTCGCCGAGCGGGCAATGCCACATTCATAGCAATCAACCAGAACAACCTTGCCGAGAAGCTTGTCTGGCTCGGCGAGTGGCCGCGCGCCGAGCAGTTGATGAAGGAAGCCATCGAGATGCTCGGAAAGACGCCCAATGTCGCGCAGTACGGCGGGGCGGTAGATACTCTGGCCGAGCTCTACCTGTTACAGGGAAAACTCGATGAGGCCGACCGCCTCCTCGAAGAGTCGCTCAATATCCTTTCCGCCTTCAAGACGGGCGAAGGTATCGAGATAAGCACACAGGTAACGATCGGGCGAAGCAATCTTATAAAGGGCGACACCGATTCCGCTATCAAGCACCTCGAGCGTGCTATCGAGATATGCGAGCGATGGGGAGACCATCATCTCCTGTCGGATGCGCGGCTGTGGCTGGCCGAAGCCCTGCTGCAAAAGGGACAGCTCAACCGGGCCCGCGCCATTGTCGAAAACGTGCAGTCGAGCCTGCGCGACGCGCCCAATATGAGGGCCTGGGGGCTTATGATGCGAATGGTGGCAAAGGTCGAAGCCGCAAGCGGCCATATCGCAGCCGCGATTCAGTCGCTCGGCCAGAGCACTTCCATGTTCGAGCTGCGCGAAAACAGCTATGCCTGCGCCGTCAACCGTATGGTGCTTGCCGGGCTCCACGAGCAGCAGGGCCGCATAGCCGAAGCGATAGCCGATGTCGAGGCAGCCCTCGCCACCTTCGAGCGGCTGGGCGCGAAAATAGACTTGAGAAGGGCTAAAGACTACCTGCTGTCTTTAAGGAGCAGACCGGCGGAGAGAGCCGAGCAGCCGGCTGCCGAGACAGGAAGCTTTCGCATAGCGGACCTCGACCTTGCATCCGCCGTCGACGGATTTACCGCTCAGAGGATTGTGCAGGCTGCGATTTCGAGAGAGCTGCTCCTGCACGAGCTTGCTTCGATTGCTCGCGCAAAATCGCTCAGTCGCTCGGTGCTTGTGGCCGAGTCGACCAGGAACGAGGATGCGGCGCGAACTGACAGCGGCCTGCGGATAGCGACCGTTATAGGGCTCGCGGAGGGCGAGCAACGCGAGGCGCTTGAATATCTGAAGAGTCTCGACGCGAGAGACTACAATCGCAGCTTCGTCTT
>DASTET010000445.1:0-8929 GCA_035709445.1 Blastocatellia bacterium
GGTGCTTGCCGGTCACATCGATGACCCTGGCCGAGTCCGCGTATCCGGTCTTAGCCTTGGGGCCGACCTTGATGATCCGGTCGCCCTCTATGATGACGACCGCATCTTTGAGCGGGGCGCCGCCGTTGCCGTCTATCAGCGTTCCGCCTACAAGAACGATCTGCTGCGCTGCCGCGCCGGAAGATCGCTCTATGCCCGGCACGCCGCATAACGAGAGCGCCACAAGGCATAAGAGAAAGCGCCAGGCTTTTCGGATCAAGAGGACTCCTTTCATAAATAGGACCGCGTTAACCTTTACATCCTGTAGGCTGATTCGACAGCCGAGAGCATTTGAGCCAGCCGCTGCTTATCTATCAGCCTCCCGCCCGTGATGACGGCGGTTATCTTCCGAGTGTTGCCGATGTTTTCTATCGGGCTGGCTTCGAGCAGGACGAGGTCGGCGATCTTCCCCTTTTCGATAGTGCCGAGCGAATCGAGCAGGCCGAGATGCTTTGCAGGGATGCGGGTCGCCGACTGCAAGGCTTCCATCGGCGTGAGCCCGGCCCTTACGAGCAACGCAAGCTCGTCGTGGAGGCTGAAGCCAGGATAGATGTAAAGCGCTGCCGTGTCGGTCCCGGCCATGATCTCCACGCCGGCCCGGTGCATTGCGCGAACTATCTCATACTGTTTCTCAAGCAGCCGGTTCCTCTTCGAATGAAACTCAGGGCCAAGGCTCTTGATCAGAGCTTCGCTCTGCTTCAGCCATGACTGCTTTCTCTCGCTCGGGATGTACCTCAATCGAGGGTCGCTCTCTGCGCTGTCCTCGTTTGATGCCGCCAGGCTTCGCCATCCCACAAGCGTGGGGACCTGCCGCGTCCCGTTTCTTGCGAAGCGGGCGAAGAGCGCTTCCGCTTTTTTCGGGTCGTACGAATCGAGTGACTTTATCTGGGCAAGTATCTCTTCACGCACGAAAACAGCTATGCCGGATTTAGCGACGGCCGCCGCCGCTTCTTGTCTCAGTTGCGCCTCGCGCGGCGAGCAGGCATACAACACGCCGAAAAGATGCTCCATGCTCTTCTGCCCCGCGTCCGACGCTTCGGCGGCGCTTACCGCCGCAGGCACATGTCCGGCTATCGGAAGCCCTTCCCTCTGAGCCTCGGCGGCAAGAGAGAGGAAAGCCTGCCGCGAGAGCATGGTATAGACCTTTACGAAATCGGCGCCGCGTTCTTTAAGAGTCTGTACGGCGCGTCGAGCGTCTTCTGCGCTCTCCACGTTGATCGATTCGGGCCGGGAGATCGCTCCTGGCCCATCGACGTGAATGCCGGCGGCCTTTATCCTGGGCCCTGACAGGACTCCATCTGCTATGAGCTTTCGCCATTGTTGCAGCGACTCAAACTCTGAGGGAGAGCCGCCCATGTCGCGAACGCCCGTGATGCCGTTTGCGATAAAGAGCGTCAGAAACTCCTTGTAGCTGGTATGTGCGTGCATATCCCACAAGCCCGGGATCAAGAACTTGCTCGTACCGTCTATCACTCGCGCTCCGGCGGGCACGCCGAGCCGCGCAGCTTTGCCTATCTCCGCAATCCGGCCCTCCGCGATGATCACGTTCATATCGGACTGCGGAGGCGCGCCCGTGCCGTCGATGACCGTGACGTGAGTGAGCGCGAGCGTTTCGCGTGACGCATGAGGCGCAGTCTGCCCGGAGACAGCCTGAAGGAGCGCCGCGAACAGAATTAATACCTTGAATCTCTTCATCGCCTCATCTCACGCGCGCCGTAGATTCAATAGATCAGCTTGAGCCCCAGTTGAATCTGCCGGGAAGTGGTCGTCGTCCGGGTTATTCTCCCGAAGTTTCCGGGGACCGTGCCGTTGGCGTCGACGAAGATCGTAAAATTATCCGGGGTGGCGAAGTTCGCCCTGTTAAACAGGTTGAACGCTTCGGCGCGGAACTGAATACGCGCCCTTTCTCCCACGCTCGTGTTCTTGAACAGGCCCAGGTCGAACGTCACGAGGCCCGGCCCTTCGAGCACGTTCCTCCCGGAATTGCCGTAGGAGTTCGGCGGCGGCAGTTGAAAAGCGGTCGGGTCGACGTAACCCTCGACTCTGCCCGTCACCGCGCTCTCGTAGCTGCGACCGGGGACGATATCAGGCCGCTGCGCCACATTGTCGGCTGAAGCATCATTGGCCCGGTCGAATCCCAGTATGGGGTTAAACGGGAAACCTGTCCGCGTCGTCAGGATACCCGTCAGTTGCCAGCCGTTCAGCAGCTTGTCGGTGAGCCCCTGAAAGTTCCTGTTGGTGGGGAACTCATACGTTCCACTCACGACAAGGGTGTGCCTGATATCAAAGGCGGAACGTGCTCGTTGCGAGCGCGAATCGAAGGCGTCCTGCTCGCGCGAGCCGGGCGGCTGATTCGCAAACTCGCCTCCCGTTGACGAGGCATCGTCGATCGATTTCGCCCAGGTGTAAGAAGCCTGAAAGTCCAGCCCCCGACTGTACCGCTTCTCCATCCTCAACTGGAGGGCGTTGTAATTCGAGTTCGCGTCCCAGAGCACGTGCCGGATCGCCGCGAAATTCGGGTTGAGCCGCTTCGACGCCGGGTTCACGTCGGGGGGCAGGACGGGGAAGAACTTGCGGCCATTCTGTATGAAGAAATCCGTTCTCTGATTTATATCGTTTAGACGGACGAGATGCACCCCGCGAGAGCCTACATACGCGGCGGTGACGACCAGCGTGGGCACAATCTCTCGCTGAAAGCTAAGGTTGAACTGCTGCATGTAGGAGCGGTTCGGCTCGAAATCGAAAGAGTTGACGCTAGGAGTCATCGGGGCAGCGCTCGTGATGACATCGTATGCGTTCGGGAAGGGGGCAGGGAAAAAGACGGGCGGCGGCCCCGTGACAGTAGATATCTCGGCGAAAGGCGGCTGATTCGATATCTCGAAGCGGTAGTTGAACGGCAGTATCAGTATGTCGAAGATTCCATACCCTCCGCGTATAGAGGTCTTGCCGTCCCCCTTCAGGTCGTATGCGAATCCGATCCTGGGCGCGAAGTTCTTCTTGCTGGGGTTATCAAAGAACGGTCCCCCCACAGTCACCGTCGGGTCAGTGGGGCTGCGCAGGTTCGCTATCTTGTCGTTGACCTCGGTCGGGGTTGTGATGAACTCGTGGCGCAACCCGAGGTTCAGAGTCAATCTGGGGCTGACCTTCCAGTCGTCCTGGATGAACGAGGCGAAGACCGATTGGCGTATTCCCCGGTAAAAGTCCGATCCAGGCCTGGGCGCTACGAACGCGGCGGGCAACCCGAGCAAGAACGTGTCGAGCGTAGAGAGGCCGTTAGGAAATAACGGGTTCGGCGGTATCCCGAAATAGACGTAGATCCCGTTGAGCACCTGCGGAGAGGTGGCGTTGAGCTGCAATCGCCTGCCGGTGAACCCCATCTTCAGCGAATGAGCCCCCCTGGTCACGGAGACATGGTCGGTGAGCTCGAACTGGTTATAGGCGAAAAAGCGCGGGGTGAAAATGTTCTCCCCTAGGGGGGCGAGCTCTGAGATGTTAAAGAAAGAGCCGAGCGGCCGGCCCGGGACGAATGAGAGGCTCTCCGGCACGTCGACGACGAAAGGCTGGTCGGAGCTAATGAATGAGCGGTTGAACCCGAACCGAAAGGTGTTGAGCACCCTGGCCGAAAAGATGTGGTCTTCATTCAGCGTGAAATACTGGTTGCGCCCTTCCGTCACCGTATCCTGGATCACCTGCACCGCCTGTCTGACATCTGAATCGTCAAAGGTGTAACGACCGAATATAGAATCCTTGGGCGAGATCTGGTGGTCGATCCTCCCGGTGAAGAAGTCGTCCCTGGTCTTGTCGCTTCCGGAGCGGACATAGAAGGCTGTCCCGTTGCCGAGGTCCTCGCCGTTCGGCGCCGGGTAAAGGTCCGCGTATGGCCTGACTGACGCGGCGGCGCGCGCGCGGGTGGCCGCGGTCGGCACCGAAAACCGCCTCGACACGCCAAGCGTTTCTCTCAACCCTTCGTAGCTTCCGAAGAAGAAAGTCTGGTTCGGCTTGATGGGGCCGCCGATCGTCCCGCCAAACTGGTTCCGCCTGAACTCGGGCACTTCGCCCGGGTCGAAAAAGTTCCGCGCGTCGAAGTTGTCGTTGCGATGAAACTCGAACAGGCTCCCATGAAACTCGTTCGTCCCGGATTTGCTCACAGCGTTTATAACGGCGCCGCCCGCGCCCCCATACTCTGAGCTGAAGCTGTTGGTCAGTATCTGAAACTCGCGTAGCGTCTCGACCCCCGTGAAGTTGCCGGAGATAGCGCCGGGCGTATTGTTGAAGGCATCGTTCACATTCGTTCCGTCGAGCAGGAAGCTGTTGGTCGTGATGCGCGAGCCGTTGACGGCTATCTTCGTGGTGCCGGGGCCCACGTTTATCGGGCCGCCGCCGAAGGCTGTTGTGATGCCGGCAGTATTGGCTACGCCTGCCTGAAGGGTAGTCAATTGAAATACGTCTCTGCCGTTGAGCGGCAATTCTCGGATGTTGCGTTCGCCGACGAGCCCGGCCAGCGTCGAGTTTGTAGTCTCGACCAGCGGGGCCTCACCCGTGATCGAAACCGTGTCCTCAACTTTGCCGATATCGAGTTGAAAATCGACTACGGCATCACGCCCCACCGTCAGCTCTATCCCAGAGCGGAGCCTGGAGCTGAACCCCGCCCGCTCGGCTTTAACTTCATACCTGCCGACCGGCAGGGTCGGCATCCGGTAGCGCCCATCCGCGTCGGTGGTGATCGTGCGCGTGATGCCCGTATCGACATTCCTTATGGTGATCGTCACTTCAGGGATGACGGCGCCCGACTGGTCTGACACGGTCCCGAGAATCGTGCCCGTTGTTGCCTGCGCGTATGCGGCAGGCAACAGAAGCGGCGAACACAGGACTAACGACAAAATGATCGAGGTAAGGGTAGGTTGCACTTTCATTGTTGAGCTCATTCTTAGACCTCATGTCGTGAGTCTCCTGCCTGCCGGAAGACTCTTTGCTCGACCGGTCTCACCATATTCAGGTAATAGCCCGGAGCTGGCCTTCATCGCGCCCTCTTATTCGCGGCCGCTGTGGCCGCTTCCTTCAACCTGTCGGTGAGCCATATTCCTATCATCTGTTCGATGGGCTGTTCTTTAGGAAATTCATACTGCCACGCGCTGAACATGGTCGTGCCGAATCCTATGCCTTCGAACACCCTCAACCGGCTCAATCGATGCTTTGAGGTGAGGTAAGCATCGGTCATATCCTTAAACCCGCGCCTGTCCTCCTTGCTTACAAGGCAAAAGATAGGGAAGCTGGTCGAAGCAATCTTATCTTTCGCCTGATGGGTGAGGCGGCCCGAGATTAGCACGAACGCGGCAACGCGCCGGTCTTTTGCGCACGCGACGACCGCCGGGCTAGCGCTGTCTTGCTCGGCAATGACCGCTATCCGGCGGCTGTCGATGCCCGGCTGCGAAGAGAGGAAATCGACAGCAGCAGCAATGTCGAGCCGCACCAGCCTGCGTTGCTCTGGCGGCATGGAGTTGAACCTGAGCGGTTCGCGGCTCGCCCCTCGCCCGCGTATGTCTATCCTGAGCGTCGCAACTGCCTGCTCGTTCAACAGACGCGGGAGCGCCTGCCCGTAAGCATCCTTTTCGTGTCTCGACCCGTGAACCAGAACGACGCCCGGCGCTTTGCTCTTCGCATCCGGGATAGAGAGCGCTCCTGCGATCCGCCATCCGTCTTCTGTTTTGAACGTGACCTCTCTCTCCGCAAACTCATCGGCTGAGGCTCGCGCAGCGGGCACAGACATCAGCGCAAAGCGAGTCACAGGGCGGACTTCCGCAGCCGTCGCGTGTTTTAGACTCACACCTTTTTCTGAGTTCCTGCTGAGGAGATTGCGTCTCATTTGCCAAGCCCCTCCATCAACCACTCGACTATCGTCGGTTCGAGCTTGTCGTCGAGGTCGAACAACTGATACCCGATGGCGCCGCCGTCGTAGAGGATCAAGCGGGCAAGCTTGCCGGGCGTCGCTTCATAGAGAGAGCGCATAACGCCTGTCACCTGCCGATGGCCCTTGCAGGTGACGTACAGGACATGCACCTTTCCGCTCGTTAAATAGGCGCGCTCGCGCTCCGTTGCGGGGACGTAGCCGGTTAGCAGGGCTATGGCTTTGACCCTCGGGTCGTCAATCGATCCGCGCACGGCATACTCCGCCCCGTGGATGACGCCGACAAGCCCAATGCGCTCGCGGTCTAGACGGTCTTGCGAGGCGAGGAAATTGACCGCCGCTTTGGCGTCGAGGCCGCCCTTTGCTCTCTCTTCTTTGGGTATCTGAAAGTAGCTCCCTTTGTTTGTGCTCATGCCCCGGCCTCGCCAGTCTATGTTGAGCACTGCGAAGCCTGCGCGAACGAGGAGACGCTCCAGACCCGCGAAGATATAACGGTCGCTGCGGCCTGAATGCAGCAGCACTACGCCCGGAGCCTTCTCGCTCCCGTCATCGGGCAGCAGCAGATTGCCGAATATCTTCCAGCCGTCCTCGGTCCTGAATGAGACTTCTCGCGCGCGGCCTACGGAGGAGAGCGAGCGGCGGACCCACGCGGCGATGAAACGTTCAAGCGGCTCGCGGTCGGGGAACTGCTTTGCCCAGGCGGCGATCATTCCGAGCCCGGCGCCCACCTCTTCGAATACTTTGATATCGGCGTCGGCGTGTCTTGAGGCAAGGTATACGTCCCTCATATCGCGCAGCGACGGTTTGTCTTCGCTGCTGACCAGACAGAGGGCGGGGTTGTCTTCCCACTCGACCAGCGTCTCTTTAGCCTGATGGCTCAAGCGCCCCGACAGCAGCACGAACGAGCGGACCCGCCACTCGGCCTGCGCCGCCATGACCGCGGCGTCTGCGGCCCCGCCTTCGGCCAGCACTGTTATGCGCGACCCGTACTCACCACACTCCGAGGCAAGGCGTTCAATTGCCGACCTTATACTCTTTTCAGCCGCGCCATTTCGCGCCGTGGACTTTCCCCTTGCAGGATGAGGATTAAGATCGACTCGCAGCGCCGCAATCCCCGAAGAGGCGAGTGCGGTCGAGAGGAGGTCGAGACCCGCGCCATCGCTATAGCCTCTTTTTTGCGCGGTCCGCCTGTCTGACGCGCTGAGTATGACGGCCCCTCCGACACAAGGCGGAGATGTAGCCTCCTGCGCGCCCGGGCTTCTACTGGTTGTCCGCGCCCTGGTATTCATAGGTTCTTTGTGAGAGTCGGTCTGCTGCGCAGCGAGCGTCACGATGATTTGCAAGCTGCAATAGAGTCAATCCCCACAAGCCTGATAGTTCTCAAAAGACCGCTTCTCGCGGCCCGCTGCTAGGAATCTTTCTCCACTGTGAGTGCTCGGCGATCGGGCCGCTTGCGCGATCCGACCCGGCGCGGGAATAAGCACTGCGGCCTCAGAAAATCACAGAGCTTATGTGGCAAGACTTATAATTGAGTCCCGGTCGGTGCAGCCGCGCTTCCTTTCGGGCTTGGATGCCCGTTATCCCCATCGACGGCCACAACAACTTACCTGTAGGTTCTTCGCTTCGAAGCCCTTCCGCCCTTATCAGTCCTTCGTCGTCAAATATCGCTTGATCCTGTCGAACGTATCCCTGTCAAGACCCTTGACCCGCAGCAAATCCTCTATCGAAGCAAACTCGCCCCGGCTCGTACGGCTCTCGACTATAGCGGCGGCTACATCTGCGCTTATGCCCGGCACCCTCGCGAGCGATTCAGCCGAACTCCTGTTTATGTTCATAGGTAACTGCTCTATGGGGTTCTTATCCCCGAAATTCGCGGACAGGTATGCAACGAGGACCGGAAAGTCGTCCCTGTCAACGGGGGCCTGGTATTCCGATACCATTTTCTGCACAGAGGTCCGCCAGCCGACCTTGCTCTTTTTTTGAGTTATGACCTGTCTCAGGTCATGACACCCCGCGCACGAGACGACAACTTCGGTCCTGCCCTCGCCTTCAGGTAGAAAAACGCTCCAGTCGACTTCTTCTTCGGCGGCGCTCTTACCGTTCTGCGAAAGATCGAGAGCTGCCTGCGAGGCCGTTGAAACGACGCCTTCCAAAAGACAGGCCAGCAGAATGAGACTGACGCCTGCATAAGCGGCTACCCGCTTGAGCAGGACCGGACCCGTTGGCCCTTTGCTCGGCCAATCATCTGTAGTACTTCTTGCTTCTATCGATTGCCTCGCCATAGGCTTTGCGGTGCTCTTTCTTCATGTATGTTTCGGGATCGACGGCGTAATCTTTTGAGTAATCGCCTTCTGTGTTTATCCCCGGCAGCGCCGGTATCCAGTCCTCGCGCAACAGCTCGTCCGGGTTGCCGTACTTCGCCGCCACCTGCCTGACGCGAGGGTCGTCCAGGGCCGTCAGCCGTCCTTTATCGATGAGCTTTACCTCACGACCATCCTTCAGCTTGCACGTGTAGGTTGGGAAGTATAGATGTACGTGAAAATGATAGAACGGCAGCTCCCGCTTGAGGGCCCAGACCATATCGAGCATCTGTCCGATGCCGATATGCATGATGCCGGAGCGGTCGCGTTCGGCGATAAAGGTCGGCCTCACGGTAGCCGACTCGAATACGTTGAAGGGCCGGATCACCTTCGGGTGCGTCCCGATAGCCGCCTCCAGAAACCAGTCTATCCCCGGCCCGGGGTAGTGAGGGTATTTCACATCCTTGTTCTTTTCGACGAACTCTCTCCACAGCTCGCCGAATTCTCCCCCGCCCTCGATCTTTGTGATCTTGTTATTCTTGAGATGGACCTTGATGTGAGGAAAGGGGCCGAGGTGGTCGCTTGTGCCCGCAACTACCCCGGTCACATCGGACTTTGGCAGCACGATCCCCGTCGGGTAACCTGCGAGGTGGCCTGAGATGACCGGGTCTTTGAGCGCGCCGTG
>DASTET010000446.1:0-11549 GCA_035709445.1 Blastocatellia bacterium
ACCCGCGTGCGAGTGCAAAGCGCCGCAGCACATCTGGCCTGCCGCTTCGACAACCTCATACCCGCTACGAACGAGCACCCTCTCGGTAGCCGAATTTGCTTCCTTGAAAAGCCCTTCCATCACGCATCCCCTGAGGACGGCCACGCGAGTCCCCCTGTCACGCTGAGCGCTTTTCAAGAGCGTCTCATTATTCTTCCCGACCGAGTCTGCAAGCGGAGATCGGCTCGCCAGAAGCAACGCGAGCGCAAACCTGAGTCGCCCGGTGACGAGATTTGATTCAAACGCGAGACGGGCAAGCCCGCTCTCTCTCATCCATCGCGCCATCGCCATCGCCGAGCTGAGCAGGCGAGGCCGTGTGAAGACCTGATTGAGAAAGAACCGAATTATAAACTGCGAAACCGATCCGCGCCGACTCTTCGCCTCCGCGACTTCAGCCCTCGCAGCTTCGAGCAGGTGGCCGTAGGGCACTCCCGACGGGCAGGCGGTCTCGCACGCGCGGCAGCCGAGGCACAGGTCGATGTGCTTTATAAAAGAGTCGCCCAGGCTTACCTTCCCCTCCACTACGCCGCGCATCAGATAGACTCTGCCGCGCGGAGAATCGTTCTCATTTCCCAGCTCGCGATAGGTCGGGCATGAGGGCAGACAAAGTCCGCAATGCACGCAGGTGAGCAGCTTCTCGCTGTTTGCTTCGAGAAGCGATGCGAGCGGTTCTTTCGTTTCTACCTTTTCAGTTACCGCTGCCATTTTCAAGACCCTATTTTGACTATAACAGGTCGTCTTCAGTGCGCGCACGCTGTATGCCCCGATCAAAGCGGCCAGGGCTGAGTATCGTTTGAGGGTCGAGCTTATCTTTTATAGACTTCATTATCGAGGCTGTCGGCCCCAGGTCGCCCCAGGCATCGGCCTGTTGCCTCACATCGGTCGAGGCCCGCTCGATGACGAGCGTCCCGCCAAGCGCGAAGGCTTCGGCTCGAAGCCGCTTGATGATCTCAATCGCCCGCCTCTCTTCGGCGTCGAACGCCAGGCGTATTATTCCGACGCCGGCATCGACCGAAGCCGCGCAGCCTGCCACGCTCGATATCATATTCTCGGAGGCTTGCAATACTTCGGATAGCGGGAGGCTGATCTTGATACAGACTTCGCCCAGATTATCTATATCGGCGATCTTGTCCCAGAGAGCGCGCTCCAGGTCTCCGGCGAGGCTTGAATATGAAGCGTTCGAACCGAGTATTTCTTCTATACGATCCTTTTGATAACTGACGGCAGTCTCGTTCTCGATGAGCCGGATTGCAAGGACCCATTCTCCTGACCTTGAGCCTGCGTCATTCTTATAAACGCCCTTCGCAAGCAGGACGGAGACAGGCATCAGGTCCATCGCGAGGATACCTCTCGCCGCTTCGACAAGAGGGCGCAGGTTTTGAGACGGCGCGATGATGGTCGAAGAAGAATCGGGCAAGGGGCGGAGCTTGAAAGTAAGCCCTGTAATAATAGCGAGTGTCCCAAAGCTGCCGATATAGAGCTTGTTCATGTCATAACCGGCTACGTTTTTGACCACGCGACCGCCGGACTTGCTCTCTGTTCCGTCTGCGTGCGCGAGCCTGAGCCCTATCACATAATCGCGCGGGGTGCCGAACCCGAGCCTCAAAGGGCCGCTTGAGGCGCACGATGCGACCGCCCCGACCGTGGACCGCGACGCGCCCGGCGGGTCGAGCGGCAGCCACTGTCGCTCAGGCTCGGTGGCCCTGTACAGCTCTTTGATCGTGAGCCCCGCCTCGACCACGACTGTCAGATCGGCAGGGCTGTAATCGATGATGCGAGCCATGCGGGCGAGGCTCAATAAAACGTCGGCGCGGCTGAGCGGGTTGCCGCTCTCAATCCAGCTCATCAGCCCTGCTGGCACGACCGCGAGATTCGACTCTGAACAGACCTTCAAACACTCTCTGACTTCTTCATGAGAGCCGGGACGCACGAGCAGCGCGGGGCTGTGCCCGTCGAGAGTAATGCCCGGATTCTCTTCCAGATGTTCTGTCCCTACGATGGCTTCGATCGATCGGGAAATGGTAGAGCTAGTCATTTAGTTTATAGCCAAGAAGACGGATCAGCGGCCTCGGCTTTCCGGCGGCAGGGGGCGTCTCTACTCCGCCTTCTATAAGATCGGAGAGGAAGCCATTGAACTGTCGCGAAAAGTCGGCAAGATCGAGCGACATATAAACGGCAGGCAGCCTCGCGAGCTTCTCGCACACATTCCTGTGCATGCTAATGGCCCCGCGAGGATTTCCTCTCTCGTAATGGTGAAGCCCGACCGCCGCTTGAATCAGCATTTGATAAAAAACCTTCGCGTCGCCCTGATAGCGAAGCCAGATTTCCTCCCAGGCTTCGTGCGCTTCGAAGTACCTCTGAGAGTTGAAGTGCTCTATGCCCGACAGATACTCGCGCGGGTAGATCTGCGCGTGCTTCGAATCAAAGAATTGCTGAGCGGCGACGGCAGGCGATGACGCTGCCGCGCTTGCAGCCGCAGCCAGCGCATCAGGTTCCGTCACAGAGGGCGACTCTTTCAACTCGACGATCATGATAAACGGGCCTGCTCGTATCCTGTCTCCATCTTTCAGCTCAACCCACGACACACGCCGGTCATTTGCATAGGTCCCGTTGTTGCTGTTCTGATCGACCACGAAGTACTTCCCGGCGTTTCGCTCGATGTAAAAATGCTCGCGGGAAACGGTCTGGTGCTTGAGCACGCAATCGCAATCGTAGTGCCTCCCGAAGGTGACTTTATCTTTATTGAGCAGGACCTTCTCGCCCGCCTGAGGCCCGGTGTCGATTCTTATCGAAGCCATAGCCATAAACGCCCGTCAACTGCGGCTCATACCGTGCGGTACGAGCAGGCGGTGATGAAAGTCTTCCATGCCGAAGCCGCAATAACGACAGGTTTTTGTCGAAGGGATGACCTTGCCGGGATTACACAATCCGAGCGGGTTGAAGACATCTCGCACCTGAAGCATACGGTCGAGGTCCTCTTCCGAAAAAATCAGCCGCATCGATTCGACCTTGTCCATCCCGACGCCGTGCTCGCCCGTGATCGAGCCGCCGACGCTCACGCATAACTGCATTATCTCTTTCGAGGCGCGCTCGACACGTTCTACCTGATCGGGGTCGCGTCCATCAAAGCTTATATTCGGGTGCAGGTTCCCGTCCCCGGCGTGAAATACATTTGCGACCATCAGGTTGTACCGCTCTCCGATCCGGTATATCTCATCGAGCACTTCGGGCAGACGCGAGCGAGGTATGACGGCATCCTGAACCATAAGGTCGGCCTTGACTCGACCCATAGCGCCGAAGGCCCGCTTCCGCGCAGCCCAGAGCCGCGCCCGCTCCGCCTCATCCTTTGCCACACGCACGGCCCTCGCCCCGTTCCTCAGACATATCTCGACCGCGCGGTCTACGGTCTCACCGAGCCCCGCCGCCAGCCCGTCAAGCTCGATTATAAGCAGCGCGGCGATATCGGTGGGGAAACCGCCCGCAAATATCGAGTTCTCGATAGCCTCTATAGTCGCGCGGTCGATCATCTCCAGCGCAGCCGGGAGAATCCCCCGCGCAATTATCTCCGACACGGTGCGGCTTGCGTCCGTCACCGTCATGAACTCGCCGAGCAGCGTCTTGATCGATTGAGGCAGCCGCGTAAGCCTCAAGGTCGCTTTAGTCGCTATCCCGAATGTCCCTTCCGAGCCGACGAAGACCCCGAGCAGATCATAACCCGGAAGGTCGACCCCGCCTCCGCCTAACGTGACCATCTCGCCCGTAGGCAATACGACCTCCGCGGCGAGCACATGGTTTACGGTCATGCCGTACTTCAGGCAGTGCGGCCCGCCGGAGTTTTCGGCCACGTTGCCCCCGATGGTGCAGGCCATCTGGCTTGACGGATCGGGCGCATAGTGAAACCCCTTTGCCGAGGTTGCCTGCGAGAGGTTTATATTTATCACCCCGGTCTCGACCACCGCGAGCCGGTTTTCGTAGTCGATCTTCAATATACGATTGAGCCGCGCAAGCTCTATGATCACCGCCCCGCCGAGCGAGACCGCGCCGCCCGATATGCCCGTGCCCGCGCCGCGCGGCAGAAAAGGGATTCGATTCTCGGCGAGTATCCGCACCGCCGCCGCCACCTCTTCGGCGCTGCGCGGTATGATCACAGCCGATGGGGCCTTTTTGTGAATCGTAAGCGCGTCCGATTCATAGACCAGTAATTCGTCGGGCTCTGTGAGGAGAGCCCGGGGGCCAAGCGCGGCCTTCAGCTTGTCGGCGACATCGGTTGTGATCATAGATGGATCGTAACCACAGATGGACACAGATGAACACGGATAATCATCGGTGTTTATCTGTGTCAATCTCTGGTTTCTTCTTTACAGCTCAGTATTTCGGCACCGAGGGATCGACATCGTCGGACCAGCGCAGTATCCCGCCGACGAGGTTCTTGACCCTGCGAAAACCGGCCTGTTTCAAAAACTCGACCGTCTGCCCGCTCCGCACCCCGCTTCGGCAGTGGACCACTATATCGTCGGCGCTCGACAGCTCGTGAACGCGCTCGGGAACTGTCCTGAGCGGTATGAGCCGGGAGCCGGGTATGCGACAGATGGCGTACTCTTCGGGCTCGCGCACATCGATCAGCACAAAATCGTCGCCACGGTCGATCTTCGCTTTCAGATCGATGGGCGTTATCTCGAAGTCCGCGCCTACCTCGACCTGCGGCTGAAGAGTCACCCCGCAGAACTCCTCATAATCGATCAGCTCTTTTATCGTCGGGTTGTCGCCGCAGATGGGGCAGTCGGGATTCTTACGAAGCTTGAGTTCGCGAAACTTCATCTTCATCGCATCGAACAGCATCAGCCGCCCGACGAGCGAATCGCCCTTGCCGAGTATGAGCTTGACCGTCTCAATCGCCTGTATGACGCCGATCACTCCCGGCAACACGCCGAGGACGCCTCCTTCGGCGCAGCTCGGGACAAGCCCGGGCGGAGGCGGTTCCGGGTAGAGGCAGCGATAGCAGGGGCCTTCCTTCGCATAAAAGACCGTCGCCTGTCCTTCAAAGCGGAAGATCGAGCCGTAGACGTTCGGCTTTCCGAGCAGGACGCAGGCATCGTTGACAAGATACCGCGTCGGGAAATTATCCGTCCCGTCGACGATGATGTCGTAGTCGCGGAACAGGTCCAGGGCGTTATCCGATTTCAACGCGGTCTCGTATGAATCGACCTGCACGTGAGGGTTTATCTCGGCTATACGCTCCCGCGCCGAATCGAGCTTGGGGCGGCCCACGTTTGCCGTCGAGTGAATGATCTGCCTTTGCAGGTTTGTGAAATCTACAACGTCGAAATCGACGATGCCTAAACGGCCCACACCCGCCGCCGCAAGGTAGAGGGCGAGCGGCGAGCCTAGCCCGCCAGCCCCGATGCAGAGTACGCGCGCGGCCTTGAGCTTCTTCTGCCCTTCAAGCGCCACTTCGGGCATGATCAGGTGGCGGCTATATCGGAGTATCTCGTCTCGACCCAGCTCGACTTGATCTCTTGCATCCTCGACCGCCGTAGTGCCCCCGGCTATCGAGGGGACTATGCTGACGACGTCTCCCTCTTTTATCTCGGTAGCCGAATTGCCGGCGTATCGAATATCCTCGTCGTTAACGTAAATATTGACAAAGTGGCGTAGCTGGCCGTCTTCATTGAAGAGGTGCTTTTTGAGCGCCGGATACTCACTCGTGAGCGCGTCTAATGCGTCGGCGACCGTGCGGCCTTCGACCGAAATGCTGTCACTCCCGCCGGTAAAGTTTCTGAGCGCAGTTGGTATAAGTATGCTTACTGACATTGCAAGCTCCAATTGATTCTCCTTTGCTGTTTGCTCGCCTGATAAGGAATTGTAAGGGTCGGCCCGCACAAAATCAAAAGGCCGGGCTCATTCTTCGATTATGATCTCTTCCTGCTCGAAGCGGGTGTAATCGGGCTTTGTGAAGGAATTGAGCGCGGCTGCCTTCCCCTGCTCTACCGAAACGATCACGTAAGACTCGCCGGGCCAGCACGAATGGTCCAGGTCGTAACCCGACGGAGAGGCAGGATGGTCCGGGTGTGAATGATAATAGCCTATGATGCCGAGCCCGCGACCGCGCGCATAGGAATCGGCCCGCCTGTACTGTTCGGGGGTTATAAGGTAGCGATTGTGGCGAGAATCCGCCCGCTCGTTCTCCGCAGGATGGACATCTGAGAGAACGTTCATCTTTCCGTCGCTCGATCCGAGCAGGAACCCGCAGCATTCGTGCGGGTAGGTCCGCTCGCCGTGCTCTCTTATCTTTTCCAGGTGTTCTTTCTTAACCAGAATAGCCATTCTACTATCACCCTATTCGATCACAATCTGACCCTGATTATTGCTCGTCCCAGAACCGCTCGCTGAGATACTTATCGCCGCCGTCCGGGAATATGGTTACGATGACGCCTTCCTCTATTGTGTGCGCGACCTTGAGCGCGCAGGCGAGCGCCGCCCCTGCCGATATTCCTGCGAGCAAGCCTTCGCGTCTGCCAAGCTCGCGCGCGTATTTGTGGGCGTCTTCGGTGCTTATCTCATAGTTTTGATCGGCCAGGGATGGATCATAAATACCGGGCACAATGGCCGTCTCCATGTGCTTGAGCCCTTCAAGCCCGTGAAAGGGCGAGTCTGGCTGAAACGATATCGTCTTGACTTCCGGATTGAGCTCCTTAAGGCGGCGGGAGGTTCCAACAAAAGTTCCGCTCGTTCCGAGCCCCGCGATGAAATGGCTTATCCGCCCTCCGGTCTGTTCCCATATCTCAATCGCGGTCGTCTCATAATGCGCCTTCCAGTTGGCCGGGTTGTTGTACTGGTCGGGATAGAAGTATAGATGCGGGCTTTCGCTGTAGAGGCGACGCGCTTCGCGTATCGCGCCGTCCGACCCTTCGAGCGGGCTTGTCAGGACAAGCTCCGCGCCGTAGCTCTTGAGAATGCGCTTGCGCTCTTCGCTCGCGTTCTGCGGAAGCGCCAGCTTGACCCTGTAACCTCGGGCCGCCCCTATCCAGGCATAAGCTATTCCGGTGTTGCCGCTCGTCGCGTCGAGAATGATCTTATCGGGCGTTAGAAGCCCGCGGCTCTCTCCATCGAGAATCATACTGAGAGCGGGCCTGTCTTTGACCGAGCCGCCGGGATTGAACCACTCGGCCTTCGCGTATATCTCAACCCGGCTCGCGCGCCCGGCGATATTGCGAAGGCGCAGCAACGGCGTGTTGCCGACCAGCTCCCAGGCTTCGAGCGGCATCCGCGCGCGGCGCATTAACGCTTCAGATCTGTTCATGTGAGCAACCGGTTCCATAGAAAGATATTCAAGGATAGCACCGGCTATGGCCTCACTCAAATCACAGCGAGGAGGAAAGACTTCAGAATTCGACAGGCTGTTATTTATAATGCCTGGAATGGCGGAGGCGGCAAAATACAGGACCGCAGCAACTGGAACCGGGCGGCGACCCTGGCGCAGGTGGCTGAAATGGATTGCGCTTGGGCTTGCGGGTCTCGCCCTACTTTACCACCTGGTGATCCTGTTCCAGGTCATTCGATACCGTTCGGCCAACCCCGGAGAGACAGCCCTTATGAGCCAGCGGCGCGGCGAAGCCGACTCGGCTGGCCGTCCCGCAAGACGAGAGCAGACCTGGGTCAATTACGATCAGATATCGAAAAACCTTGTGCGCGCCGTGCTCGCGGGCGAGGACTCGCGCTTCTTCGATCATTCGGGGTTCGACTGGGAAGAGATCAGGAAGGCCGCCGAAAAAGACTGGGAGGAGAAACGGTTTCATCGCGGCGCGTCGACTATCAGCCAGCAACTGGCTAAGAACCTCTTTCTCTCCACGTCGAAAAATCCCGTCAGAAAGCTACACGAGGCGCTGATAACCTCGGAGATGGAGCTGTTGCTGAGCAAGCGGAGGATACTGGAACTCTACCTCAACGTCATAGAGTGGGGCGACGGGATATACGGAGCGGAGGCGGCCTCGCGCCATTACTTCAACACATCCGCCGCTTCACTCACGGCGGAACAGGCTGCATTTCTTTCCGCGATCATCCCGAACCCGCGAGGGGCTTATAACCCGAACAAGCACCGCCGCCGCGTCGAGCGCCGGCGCAACCTCATTCAACGCCTTATGCGCCACGTAGTGATACCGAAAGACCTCTACTAGCGCGTTCCTGCGGCGTCCACTGCGGTGAATCTCTCTTTCAGGACTGGCTATCTACCACGGCATCGGCCTCTATCTCTACGAGCATTTCGGGGACGATCAAACGAGAGACCTCGACCATGCTTGTTGCGGGGCGTATCTCTTTGAAGACCTCGCCGTGCGCCCTTGCCACTTTTTCCCAGTCATCTATGTTGGTCACATAGATGCGGGTCCTGATTACGTCTTTCATCTCGGCTCCGGCCTGCCTGAGCGCAGATTCGATGTTTTTTAGCGTCTGAACCGCCTGCGCGTATGGGTCGCCGGGACCGACTATCCGCCCGTCCCTATCCGTCGCCGTCGTCCCCGACACGCAGACCATGCCGCCTATTCGCACTGCCCTCGAATAACCTACTATCGGCTCCCAGCGGGTCCCGCTTGATATGTTTTTTCGTTTCATCTCTCCCAACCTGTCTATAGTGTCTCGCTTGACATTTAGCCCGTTTCTAATAGAGTTGAACCGCGCGCCGACAATAATAACAGACAACAGGCGCGTAAAAGCTATAGTCAGCCCGAACCATTTCAATTATTATAGCCGGTGTAGAATTTGCCGAAACGCCAATCAACATTCTGCATAATTCTCGAAATTCTTTCGGAGTGGTCTCGATGAAGCGTTGCCCGCAATGTAGCCAGGAGTATAAGGACAGTGCGCGGTTCTGCCCGCGCGACGGCTACAATCTCGACATAGTGGCCTCGGAGCCGACCCTTGTCGGCAGCAACCCCGTTTCGGTCCCCGATACGGGCGGGGCCGACCCGCTGCTAGGTCGCGTGCTCGCCGGGCGCTATCGCCTGATACAGAAGATAGGACAGGGAGGGATGGGCGCGGTCTATAAGGGCCAGCACATAAGGATGAATCGGCTGACCGCTATCAAAGTGCTGACCTCCGAGCTTTCGGGCGATCCTCAGTTCGTAGCCCGGTTCGAGCGCGAAGCAGAAATGGCCAGCCACATCGATCATCCCAACGCCGTCGGCATATACGATTTCGGAGAGGCCGAAGACGGGCTTGTCTATCTCGCTATGGAGTTCATCGAAGGGCATCCCCTCTCATCGATCATCGAAAAGGAGGGCGCGTTAGCCCTCGACCGCGTCGTCAAGATTACCTTCCAGGCCGCCGATGCGCTTCAAGCCGCGCACCAGATAGGAATAATCCACCGCGATTTCAAGCCCGACAATATCATGATCTGCCAGAAGATGGGGCGCGTCGACTGGGTCGAGGTAGTCGATTTCGGGATAGCCAAACGCGCCGCCGTTGAGGCCGACAACAGGGCGCTGACACAGACTGGATTCGTGCTCGGGACCCCTCAGTATATGTCCCCCGAGCAGGTCGCTGGCGAGCCGCTCGACCTGCGGTCGGACCTCTACAGTCTGGCCATCGTCTCTTATGAAATGCTCACGGGGTCGCTGCCGTTCGGCGGGAATTCTCCGCAGTCCGTTATGGTCAACCGCCTTCTGCAACCCCCTATGCCGCTTCGCCAGGTCCGGCCAAATCTCTCGGTGCCGACGGCGGTCGAAGCGGTGATCATGAAGGCGCTCGCGCGCTACCCCATGAATCGTTTCTCATCGACTATGGAATTTGCAACCGAGCTTGAGCGCGCGGCCCGCCAGCAGTCGGTTAGCGTATCGCCGCCTCCGAAGCAGCAACCGAGGCCCGGCCCTCAGCCTCACACGCCGCCTGCCGGACAGCCGCATCAGACACCGCCGAGGATGCCGGTCGGCCAGCCTCAGTTTCAGCCGACCCCGCCGCCATTTCAGCAGCATCCTCCCCCTGTGTCGTCGGCTTATCCGCACCAGTCTTTTACGCCGACGCCGCTCTTCAATCCACAGCCTCAGAAATCAAAGGCCTGGATCATAGTGCTCATTATCGTCCTTTTGTGTCTGACCTTGATGGGGTCCTGTTTTATGCTGGCAGCGATAGGCGACCTCTAACCCTGTCTCGATCACCCTTCGAAGCTTATCCACCCCGCCCCACAGTGTCCGAAGTAAAAGAGGGACGGGTGAATCGTCTCGGCGAGAATCTCAAGCGATTCGACAAGACGCGGGCCCGGTCGATTGAAGTACTGGTTGCCGTCCGCGACAAAAACATTGCCGGAACGGACCGCTTTGAGGTCCGGCCATTCGGGCTTTTCAGCAAGGAGCGGCATGTCTTCGAGGCTGCGCGCGATGTCATAGCCGCACGGCGAGACAAATAAGATGTCCGGGTCTTTTGCGACAAGCTCTTCCCAGGTCATCCACGGAGAGTGTTTGCCAGCCTCTCCAAAAAGGTTCAGCCCGCCCGCCATCTCTATAAGCTCAGGCATCCAGTTCCCGCCCGACATGAGCGGGTCGACCCACTCGATGAAGGCCACACCGGGCCGCGAGTCGAGAGATGAAGCGCGGTCGGCGATGTCCTTCATCCGAGACTGCAAAGCGTCGATGAGAGACTGAGCCCTATCCGCAGCTTCGAATGAATCGCCGACCCGTCGAATATCGCCCCAGACATCCGCGAGCGAGTTCGGCTCAAGAGAGACGATTATAGGATTTGAGGAGGTCATCTGGCAGACGGCCTGCTCAACGTCCTTGAGGCTGACGGCGCAGACTTCGCATTGCGACTGAGTGATGATGTGCGTGGGCCTCAGCTCTTCGAGCAGCGCGGCATCTACTCGATAGACGCTCAGGGCCTCCTGCACGATGGCCTTTACACGCTGGTCTATCTCGTAGCTTGTCCCTTCGACATTAAATTTGGGACCTGTGCAGACAGGAAGCCGCGCGACCGACGGCGGATAATCGCACTCGTGCGAGCGACCGACGAGATACTCTTCAAACCCGAGCGCGCAGACGATCTCCGTAGAGCTGGCGATGAGCGAAACAATCCTCGGCGTGTTCATAATTAGAGCGTGCTACTCTCCTTCAGTCCTTCAAGTCCTGCGTGACATATATCTCCGAGCCGAGCTGGACGAATTCTTTCGATTTCTCGCGCATGCCCGCTTCGAGGGCGGCCCGCTCGTCAAGCCGATTTTGAGCGGCATACTCGCGCACGTCCTGCGTGATCTTCATCGAGCAGAAATGTGGCCCGCACATAGAGCAGAAGTGCGCCAGCTTCGCCCCCTCCTGCGGCAGCGTCTCGTCATGAAACTGTCGAGCGAGCTCGGGGTCGAGCGCGAGGTTGAACTGGTCCTCCCACCTGAACTCGAATCGGGCCTTCGACAGCGCGTTGTCCTGTAGCTGCGCGCCCGGGTGCCCTTTCGCAAGGTCCGCCGCGTGCGCCGCTATCTTGTAGGCGATCACCCCGTCGCGCACGTCCTGTTTGTCGGGAAGTCCGAGGTG
>DASTET010000447.1:0-6630 GCA_035709445.1 Blastocatellia bacterium
TGAAGACCGTCGCCCGATTGTGCGAGCGCGGGCATGCGGGAAAGATGGTGCTCTCGCACGACGCGGCCTGTTTTAATGACTGGCTGCCCGAAGCCGCGCTGCCCGTGGTCGTTCCGAACTGGCACTACCTGCACATCCATAACGACGTGATACCGGCATTGAAACAGCGCGGCGTCACCGACGAGCAGATCGATACGATGCTCGTCGATAATCCTCGCAGAATATTTGAAAGGCAGGGTGGGTATTGATGATCCGTCCATTCGATAACTCAGCGATCACCCGCGGCCAGGATAACATAGCCCGTTACGACAACCTGCACGGCTCTCTCGTCGAGATGCTCAGGGCAACCGTAGACCGCATCCCTCACGGCGAAGCCATAGTCGAGCTTGGAGGAAAGCGGGTGAGCTACCAGGAGCTTTGGGACGCTTCGGCGCGGGTCGCAGGAGGGCTCAAAGACCTGGGTATAAAGAAAGGCGACCGCGTCGCCATTCGATTCGGCAACGGGCTAGACTGGTGCCTCGCTTTTTATGGAGCGCATATGGCCGGCGCTATAGCCGTCCCGGTCAACACGCGATTCAGCGAGCCCGAAATCGCTTATGTCATCGAAGATTCGGGCTCGACTTTCACTTTTATGCCGGGCGAGCCGCTTCCTGACGGCGACCCGTTTGTGATCGAAGACCTGACGCCGACAGATGTTGCCGCCATCTTTTACACGAGCGGGACAACAGGGTTCCCGAAAGGCGCGATGACCACGCACGAGAACTTCATATCGAACGTCGAGACGTGTCATCGAATCCGGACGGTCCCGCGCGACGGCAGCGTCCGCAATCTTGTATCGGTCCCGCTATTTCACGTCACGGGATGCAACAGCCAGTTATTGCCTACTTGCGAAGCGGGCAACACAGTGGTCATAATGCCGGTCTTCGAGGTTCAGTCTTTTCTTAAAGCGATACGAGACGAGCGGATTAATCTGCTCGTATCGGTCCCGGCCATCTACTGGCTGGCGATCAACCAGCCTAACTTCCGCGAGCTTGATGCCACACGAGTGCAATGGATAAGCTACGGCGGCGCGCCGATAGCTCCCGACCTCGTGTCGCGAATAATGGAAGCGTTTCCGAATGCTCGCGTCGGAAACGGGTTCGGGCTTACCGAGACCTCTTCGGTCACCACGTTTCTTCCGCACGAGTACGCGCGGGAGCGGCCCGAAACCGTTGGGTTCGCCGCGCCCGTAGTCGATCTCGATCTTTTCGAGCCCGACCCCAGGAGCGGGGTCGGCGAGCTGCTCGTGCGCGGGCCGAACGTGGTGAAAGGCTACTGGAACAAGCCCGAAGCGACTCGCGATACTTTCATCGACGGATGGCTCCACACGGGCGACATGGCGCGCATCGATGAGCAGGGGTTCGTTCAGATAGTGGATCGCAAAAAGGACATGATCTGTCGCGGGGGCGAAAACGTCTACTGCGTCGAGGTGGAAAACGCGCTGGCCGCGCACCCTTCGGTGTTTGAAGTGGCGGTGCTCGGCGTGCCCGACCCCATGATGGGCGAAAAGGTCGGGGCCGTCGTCGTTCCTCGTCCGGGACAAAGTATCGAGGTGGGCGACCTGCTCTCTTTTGCCGCCGAGCGGCTGGCCGACTTTAAAGTCCCGCAGTTCGTCGTCGTTCGTACTACGCCTATGCCGCGCAATCCGGGCGGCAAGATGTTAAAGCCTGCGCTCAGAAAAGAGATTGAATGGGGCAAACCCGTAAGATAACGCCGCAGATGAATTTGAAAACGCGGATCAACCTATAAAGGAGTGATCATGATTAGAAGCAACGCCACATTTGCTCGAAGCACGAAAAAAGCCCTCACGCTCTTATTGCTCGCCCTGCTGCTTGCGCCGGTCACGGCGGCGCAGCAGACGGCGCAGCAGCCAGTCGCAAAGCGGGCGCTTACGCACGCCGATTACGATAGCTGGCGCTCGATCCAGTCGCCGCAGCTATCGCGCGATGGAAAATTCCTCGCTTACGTGCTCGTCCCTCAAGACGGGGATGGCGAAGTGGTGGTTCGCAATCTCTCAACAGGGGGCGAGTGGCGACATACGAGAGGCGCGCAGTCAGTCAACCTGCCTCCGCCTCAAGGGCCTCCGCAAGCAGGCCCGCCGCCCGGCGCGCGACTCGCCATAACAGCGGATTCCCGGTTCGCCGTCTTTCAGATTCTTCCCACAAAAGCCGAGATGGAAAAAGCAAAGAAGGAAAAAAAGAAGCCTGAAGATATGCCTAAGAATGCGCTCGGCATCATGGACCTTGCGACCGGAGAGGTGGCTCGCGTCGAGAAGGTGAAGAGCTTCCAGGTCCCCGAAGACGGAGCGGGCTTTATCGCTTACCTGCTTGAGCCAAGGCCGGAAGAGAAGAAAGCCGATGAGAAGAAGGACGAGAAGAAACCGGAAGCTGCTCCCGCGCCTGCCGGGCGCAGAAGCAGGGAGAAAAAGAAAGAGTACGGAAGCGATCTCGTCCTGCGCAGCCTCGCCGACAAGAGCGAGCGCATATTTGCCGACGTGCTCGAATACAGCTTCAGCAAGGACGCGAAGAACCTCGTATTCGCTGTCTCATCAAGAAAGGAAGAGAGCAACGGCCTTTATTCGGCGACGGCTGGGACCGCCGATGCGCCCGCCGCGCTTCTTACCGGTCCCGGCAAGTATACAAAGATCACCTGGGACGACAAGCAGACGCAGCTCGCCTTTCTGAGCGACCGCGACGATGCGAAGGCAAGCCAGCCTCGGATGAAGCTCTATCACTGGGACCGTATGTCCGCCTCGGCAACCGAGCTTGTGTCGACAGCGACCCCGAATTTCCGGCAGGGGCTCGTTATAAGCGAGAGGGGGCAGGTCAGCTTCTCGCTCGACGGGAGCAAGCTGCTTCTCGGCGTTGCGCCCGCGCCCGAACCCGAAAAAGATGAGAGCGAAGAGGTCGCCGCGGATGATAAAGTGGTCGTAGATCTCTGGCACTGGAAGGACGACTACATCCAGCCCATGCAGAGAGTGCGAGCCGAGCAGGACCGCAATCGTTCTTACCGCGCCGTCTTTCATCTGAAAGAGAAAAAGTTCATCCAGCTTGCCGACGAGACTATGGAATCGGTCAATCCGGCAAGCGATGGCAGGTTTGCGCTTGGCAGCGACGACCGCGAGTATAGAGTGCTCGTCGGATACGACACGAACTACTCGGACTACTTCCTGGTCAATACGATGGACGGCTCCCGCAAGCCGCTGCTCAAAAAACAGCAGTGGTCATTGTCGTGGTCGCCTTCGGGCAAGTACGCGCTCTTTTATGACGGCAAAGACTGGAACACGCTCTCCGTCCCCGAAGGCCGCAGGGTGAACCTGACCGGCTCGCTCGGCGTAAACTTCTGGCAGGAAGACCACGACTCGCCGAGCATCGCGCCTTCTTACGGAGTTGCCGGATGGACGGCGGATGATAAGTACGTTCTGCTTTATGACCGCTACGACATCTGGCAGGTATCGCCTGACGGGAGCGGCGCAAAGAACCTCACCGACGGCGCGGGGCGCAAAGAGAAGATTCATTTCCGTTATGTGCGGCTCGACCCGCAAGAGAGGTTTATCGACCCGTCGAAGCCCATGTTGCTTCGGGCCGAAAATGAATGGACGCGGGATTCGGGTTTCTACCGCGACCGCATAGACGGAGGCCCCCCTCAGAGGCTCCTGATGGCGTCAAAGTTTTTCAGCACGCCGTCAAAGGCAAAGAATGCGGACGTATTTCTGCTGACCACTTCGACCTTCAACGAGTACCCGGACCTGCTCGTCACCGGTCCAGACTTTAAAAACATGAAGAAGGTGAGCGACGCGAACCCGCAGAAGTCGAAGCTGCTCTGGGGCACGGCCGAGCACGTAAGGTATAAAAACCTCGACGGGGTGCAGCTCAGCGCGATGCTCATCAAGCCAGAAAACTTCGACCCTTCGAAGAAGTACCCGATGATAGTCTATATCTACGAGACACTCTCCGAAGGGCTACATCGCTTCGTCGATCCTCGACCGGGGCACAACATAAACGCTTCGTACTATTCAAGCAATGGCTATCTCGTATTGATGCCCGATATCGTCTACACGGTAGGGCATCCGGGGCAGAGCGCGCTCAAGTGCGTGCTGCCCGCAGTCCAGGCGGTCGTCGATAAGGGATTCGTTAACGAGAACGCCATAGGGATCCAGGGGCATAGCTGGGGCGGATACCAGATAGCCTATATGATCACGCAGACGACCCGGTTCAAAGCGGCATCGGCAGGAGCGCCCGTCTCCAACATGACGAGCGCCTATAGCGGCATACGCTGGGGATCGGGTTTGCCGCGACAGTTCCAGTACGAGCGGACGCAGAGTCGCATCGGCGGCAGCCTCTGGCAGTCGCCCATGCTGTTTTTAGAGAACTCCCCGGTATTCTGGGCCAACCAGGTTCAGACCCCGCTGATAATGATCCATAACGACAACGACGACGCCGTGCCGTGGTATCAGGGCATTGAGTACTTTCTCGCGCTGCGCCGTCTCGGCAAAGAAGCGTACCTTTTCAACTACAATGGGGAGTTTCACGGGCTGCGCCGGAGGGCAAATCAGAAGGACTACGCGATGCGATTGCAGCAGTTCTTCGATCACTATCTTAAGGGCGCGCCGAAACCGGAATGGATGCAGAGAGGCATCCCCTACCTCGAACGCGAAAAAGAGAAGGAACAGTACAAGCCCGCGCCGCCAGAAACAAAGGCCGCAGCCCAGAGATAAAGCGCGGCATAATTGGAGAGAGCATGATTCAACTGATAGACGAAGCAGTAGAGCAGTACGCGCACGATCATACGAAACCGGAATCGGAGCTTTTCCAGAGGCTGCGCGAAGAGACTTACGCCCGAATGAAGAATCCGCAAATGCAGGTGGGGCGGATCGAAGGCCGCTTCTTGAAGATGCTCGTACGATTGACTGGCGCGCGGCGTGTGCTTGAGATAGGCATGTTCACCGGCTACAGCGCGTTGATGATGGCCGAAGGGCTTCCTGATGATGGACGCATCGTCACCTGCGATATCGATCCAAAGGCCGAAGAGATAGCGCGCCGATATTTTGCCGAGAGCCCGCACGGCCACAAAATAGAGATCAGGATGGGCCCTGCGCTTGAGACGATAGCAACCCTCGAAGGCCCGTTCGATATGGCCTTCATCGATGCCGACAAAACCAATTACACAAACTATTATGAGGCCGCCTTTGCCCGGCTCCGTCCGGGAGGGCTGATAGTGGCCGACAATGTGCTCTGGAGCGGCAAGGTGCTCAACCCCGAAGACGACGACACAAAGGCCATAGTGGAATTCAATCGCAGGGTCCAGAATGATCCCCGCGTCGAGAATGTGTGCCTCACGGTACGCGACGGGATGATGCTCATCTGGAAACGTCCCTAAGCCCGAGACAGAAAGTATAAACCGCAGAGGACGCCGCAGGCGCGCAGAGCAGCAATCCATTTTCTATAGATTGTCGCTAAATCCTCTGCGCGCCTCTGCGGTTATCCCGATTTGATCTCTGAGAATAATCTTCTCAAAGCAAGAGATGAGTGGTTCTGTCATCGCAAAGCGGTAGATACTCTCTATTACTTGCTGCGCTTCTGCCAGCCATTGCGGATCACATACTTCGAAGTCGGGAACAAGAATCCTCTCTATGTCTCGCGGCTCGTACTTCTTCAGTCCGTTTCCGTACTGTCGCTGGTGCTCCTGCATGATGCGCTGGCAGGTGTCCGACCACAGATAGACGAGCAGCAGCGCAAAGAAGACCCGTCCCGATTCGTTCGGATAGATCCCGTGAAAGGTCGTCAGATGATTTACTCCGGCCCTGTTCCATATGAACCTTGTACGCCTCCTGGAAAAGACCATAACCCAAATAGGCGCGGGCGTCTGACGCTCAGGCAAAAACCACGTATCTCGATGCGCCGGCAGGTAGCGCCGGTCGATGCCTCGCCTGATGCCTTCATCAATATACGCTTCTGTTTTCTCGCAGAGCGGTTGCCTGGGATTTAACAGGTACCCTTTCGAATCCGACTTCAATAATTCGTTGTAGTCTTCCCGCGTAAAGATGAAGCCGGGAACATCTGATGACTTCGTAACGCACGGGAGCAAGTCTTCGACCGGGATGCCAAGCTCCAGACGCTTCGATTCAGATAAAGTGAAAAAGCCGTTCGCCCCTGTGGCTATTCCCCTGCTGCATGAGGCGTACTTGCCGAGCGGAGCCATGCTGAGCCCGTATGAGTTTATAGACTTTGGCGTTATGTAGTTCTGCCATTTCCTGTTTGGGTCAAGCCCTGTGCGAGCGAATCGAGAGATCCTGATCGCGGAGTCGTCCGGCATCTCATCGCGCTTGCCGTCAAACAATGCCAGTGCTTCGGCCAGACCCGAAACGTCCCCCAAAGAAATGAACAGGGCTTCATCCGATATAGCCTGACCGGTATCGAAAACCACTATGCAGGCTGTGGTCACGGCGTCATCAAAAACCAGCATGTCGGAGCCGAACGAGATGATACCTCTAAAGGCGGGGTCATTAATCAGATGCTTTTTGACGCTGACTCCATAATCTGCATTCAGGAATTCGCCCGGAATAATAAGCGCGCAACGGGCGGGCGAGGC
>DASTET010000448.1:0-6425 GCA_035709445.1 Blastocatellia bacterium
GGTGCGAATATCGAAATTGAAATTGCGGCGCGGCGTGAGCACGGTCGCCACAAACGGGGTCGGTATAAAGCTAGTCGTATCGAGCACGGTAGCGTTTATGACCTCGTTTTCATCCGTCACCCGGCGGTCCATGTTCATGAAGAAGCCCCAGCGGTTGCGAATTATCGGCCCGCTGAAATTGCCGCCGTAGTTTCGGACCTGCAACGGCGCGCGGAAAGGCGCGAACGCGTTGCGGGCGTTCAGCGACTCGTCGTTAAAATTGAACCGGAAGCCGCCGTGAAAAGTGTCCGACCCGGGCTTGGTTATGATCTCTATGCGGCGGAAGCCTATCTCGGAGAACTCCGCCGAAAACGGATTCGAGTTCATGCGGATCATCTGGATGGCTTCTTTTGGAGGTATGCGGCCTCGCTCGCGAAACCCTCCGACGTATATCGAAGCATCATCGCCGGCCCCGGCCCCGGCCATCTGGCGGAGCGTTTCGAGCAGCTCGTCCGGGTCGTCCGGCAGAGCTTCGAGGTCCGCGCCTTTGAGCGTGATCGAGGTGAGGTTCTGGTCCGGCTCGGCTGAGATGCCTCCGGCGTCGTTTTTGACTTCAAGCTGCTCGCTGATGAAGACCTTGAGCGTGACATCGAACGGAGTGGCGCGTCTCTGCGTCAGGTCTATCGGCTCGCTGAATTTTGCGAAGCCTTCCGTCTCGACCGTCAGAGTGTAGAGACCGGGTTTGAGATTGGCGAAGCGATAACGGCCAAGCTCGTCGGTCTGGGCGGTATATTTTTTGCCCTGCGCGTCTTCGAGCACCACCTGTACGGCGGGTATATATGCTTTCGTTTCATCAAGCACGGTCCCGCGCAGCTCGATTGTGCCCTGGGCGTATGCGAGCGCGCTGAGATTCGCTAAAAGAAAAAATAAGGTGAGCGTAACGGAGATCGTTCTCTTCATCGTTAAATTCTTCCGGTCTGAATTCTCACTTCTCCACTGACTTGTGTACCTCACGGAGGCATTCGGGCGAAACTTGAAAACTCCCTTTATCTATTTCTCTTCTGTTGTTCTTCTTCGCGCTGACGATCTCGCTCCTGGATCATCTGTTCGAATTTTGGCAGTTGCTCGGGTGTGAGCACCGCTCGCATGCGCTCGCGCCCCTGCTGCCTGGCGGCTTCAAAGCGCGGCTTGTATTCGGCGATCTTCGGATCGATCTCTTTTCGTATGGCGTCGTATTGCTCGTATGTCTCACCGAGTATGGACTTGATCTTCTCCGCCTGCTCTTCGGTCAGGTTGAGCCGATCCGTCATCATCCTGACGACACGGACCTGCGGGTTGCCGCGCCCCTCTTTATGTCTCTTTTCGGGCTCGCTGCTGGCGCGCTGATAAAGGTTCATCGAGAGGGCCCCGGCGGCGAACCCTATAACGAATATGGCCAGCACTAAGAGCCGCGCCTTTGTCTGGTTCGATGTTCTACTTTCCATTATCTACTTCCTCCACCGCCACGAGGGTTTCGAGCACGTCGTCCTGTGTCGGCGCGGGAAAATCATACATATCGTTAAAGATTATGCGGTCGCGCGGTCTGAGCGCCATCTGATCGCCGTTACCCGTAGAGCCGCTCCACAGCAGCGATGCTCCTATGATCAGAGCCAGCAGCATAGCCATGGCGGGTATCAACTGGCGGGCTGTCTGCCACAGCATCCCGGACCAGGACTCATCGCCGTTCTGGCGCGGGGCGAGCGACTCAGGGCCTCGTTCGATCCGCGCGCGCAGCCCCTTGAAGAAAGCCTCATCGGGTCTGACGGGCTCAGGAGATGCGGCGAGATCCAGCACGGCGCGGCTCAGGGTGAATATGCTGTATTCGCGTGCGCAGCCGTCGCAACCTTCGAGGTGTCGGCGGACTTCGCTCAGCCGCGCTTCGGCAGCCGCCTCCGCGCCCGCCATCGCTGCGAAATGGCTGCGAGCTGCGCGGCAACTGACTTTCACCTGTGTTCGCTCACTCATTTTGCACTCCTCTGTTTCCGTTCGGCGCTGATCAGAAGTCGCTTCATCTCAGCCCTGAGGGTTCGCCGCGCCCGAAAAGCGCGGACTTTTATCTTCGATTGACCCCACCCTGTCAATTCGGAGATGTCTTTGACCGAGTACCCGTCCCTGTCCATAAGCACGAGCACAACCCGGTCTTCGGGATCGAGCTTCGCCAGCAGCCGTTCCGATATGTCGGCGGCCTCGCGCTGGCGCTCGACGCTTGAATGGCGGCTGCGCGCCACGTCGAGCATCTGAAGCTCAAGCCATTCGTCTTCCTGCTCTGCGGTCCGGGGCATCTGGTATTCGATCCGGCGGCGCTGCGACCTGAGGTGATCGTAGCAGGCGTTGACCGCGATCTTCGCAACCCACGCTTCGAATGAACGGCCCAGCGTGAAGCTCGAAAGCGAAAAATAAGATCGGGCGAATACCTCCTGCGCTATGTCTTCGACCATATCACGGCGGCGAAAGAAGCTGCCGATGATGTTGAAGACTCGTGGGCTGTAGCGGCGAACCAGCACTTCGAAAGCGTCGTGATCGCCCTTGAGGCTCCGCCTGATCAGATCATCTTCATCGGCCCGGCCCTTCTGCTCCTGAAGCGACGGCTGCGATTCCGAATCGCCGCCCTCTTCCAGGTCCTCATTTACCGCAGGATCAGGCTCGGCCTGCTCGACCTCTCCCGGGAGGGTGCTTGCGGCAACCGTCCGGGCGTCCGCGCGCGCGCCGCGTTCGTTTGCTTCGATGTATCTCTTATGATCGCCTCGCAAACGCCTCTCCGGTCTCTTCGATCACTTACTCGCGCCCGCGTCCTGGCCGGCTCGAATGTGGTTGATTTTAACTCAGGTTTCAGCCTGATAAACGTATTAACGTTAGCTTTGTTCTGCCTTTTCATCAACCAATCCGTTCCCAAATGCAGAGCTTATTGGCAAAGAACCTTAACAGGGGCCTGCTTTACAGCCCCGGTTATAAAGACGACCGGGCCGGATGAACGGTTACTAAAATTGCAGTTTGAGTCTTTTTCGGCGGCAGGTGTCGGGTTGCGCCCTCTGGCAAAGGCGGGCGGAAGGAGTGCCAATATGGCAGGACCGGCTACGGGTCTATTTCTTACTCAGCAACTCGACGATCTCTTTGTGGTTTCCGCTCCTTGCAAAATCGAGCGCCACGTATCCGGACTTGTCCTTCTCGTCCGGCCTGGCGCCCTTCTCCAGAAGCGCCTGCGCCACTTTGGCATGGCCGAAATATGCCGCCATCATCAAGGCCGTTCGACCGTTCTCCTTCTTTGCCTGAACATCTGCGCCTGCCGCCATAAGCGCCTGGACTGTTTCGATGTGGCCGCTGGCCGCCGCCTCTATGAGGGCCGTGCTGCCTTCGTTATTCCCGGCATTAATGTCCGCGCCTTTTGCAAGTATCGCCTGCGCGATCTGGGTATGACCGGGCATGGATGCGGCGATCAGCGCAGTTCGTCCGTTGTTTGCTTTCGCCTTTACGTCCGCGCCTCGCTCAAGCAGGAGCTTGACTACTTCCTGTCTCCCCCAGTATGCAGCTTCCATCAGTGGCGTATGACCATCGCTGTCTTTTGTATTAATGTCAGCGCCACGGTCGAGCATCTCTCGTACTTCATCGAGGCTCCCCTTCCTGGCCGCTTCAATAAGACCGGCGTTCGCCTCCTGCCCCAAGGCCAAAACAGGGATCAGCGCCATTACCATAAACGATATTGTCCATAACCTTTTCATGATATCTCCTTCTCGTCTGCCTGTGAGATTGATCCTGGTCGTTCGTCTAGAGAGCCATTCAGGCCCATAACAAAGTTAAGAGAAAAGGTTTCGGCTAACATCTGTGTGAACCCTTATTCATTCTGAGTGTTTTCACCTATAGCCGGAGGGCCACAATTCGACACAGGGCGCCGGGCTGCTGTACTCTTGCTCTAAGATGGCGCGAAGGCTCAAAGGCGGCATCCGCATACGGCTGTTGGTGTACGGCATAGGTGTGGCCATCCCGCTTACGTACGTGGGGCTGGCGGGAATCTGGGCGATGTGGGATGCGACCCGGCTCCAGCTCGATGATTCGATAAAGAAACAGGCGGAGATTTCGGCCCTCGCCTTCAAGCAGTGGATCGACACACAGCGGGAGCCTTTGACCACGGTAGCCACCTATCTCGCCGAGCAGCAGACGCCTCCGCCCGAATTTAAACGGATACTTCGCTTGATAGTCGATGCGCGACCGCACTGGGCCGGGCTCTCGATAGTGAACGACGCGGGCGAGACCCTCTTTATGAAACCCGATCATAATCGACCGCTTTCGCCCGACCACGCCGGGAGGCTTCTTGCGGGATTACAGGAGAGGCCGTGGGCAATAGATACCGACTGGCCGGAGGGCGATGCCGGCGGGCTGATGCTCATAGCCATGCCGGTCAAGAGTGGCGGGGCGGTCATCGCACAGGTCGATGTGGCTCGTATGAGCGAAATCCTCCTGCAAGAGATAAAGCTGTTTGACCAGTCGGTCTTATCCGTCATAGGTCCGCACGGGAGGATAATTCTCTACCACAACCCATCTCCCGAAACGCAGATCGGCAGGGACCTGAGCGAGTCGCCTCTGCTCTCTTCGCTCGGCAGCCGGCAGACGGCGGTCGTCGAGCTTGAGAGCCCCATAGACGGGATGCGCCGTGTATATGGTCTGGCGCGCGCGGGCGATACGGGCTGCGTGGCAATGGTCGGCCTGCCGAGCGAGACGCTTTACGCGCCCGCGCGGCGGCAGCTCGACCGCTATATCTTTTTCAGCGTGGCGGGGCTTGTCCTGGCAGTGGTTGCGGCGCTCTTCATTGCGCAGGGCATCGCCGGACCCGTCCACCGGCTGATCGTCGCGGCGCGGAGGTTTGGCGCGGGCGACCTTTCGACCCGCGCGACATTCAAGACGAGGGGCGAGATCGAGGAGCTTCGGTCTTCCTTCAATTCTATGGCCGCGCAGATCGAAGAGCGCGAAGCCCGGCTTACGGAGCTTGATCGTTTGAAGTCCGATTTTGTAAGCGGCGTCTCGCACGAGATGCGAACCCCGCTTACGACCGTAAAGACGCTCACTCGCGTCCTGCTGCGCGGCAAGGTGAGCGAGGCGGAACGGGTCGAATTCCTGGAGACGATAGCGGCCGAATGCGACCGTCAGATCGATCTCGTGCTCAACCTGCTAGACCTGTCGAGGATCGAGGCCGGCACATTCAATATCACCCTCTCGCCCGTCGACCCCGGCGAAGTGATAGATGCCTGCATATCGATTGAGCGCCACAATGCCAGGGCACATGATCACGAGCTATGCGCCGAGGTCCCTGACCGGCTTCCCCTCGTGCTCGCTGACCGCCTGATCCTGCGCCGCGTACTGTGCGGCCTTATTGAAAACGCCATCAAGTACACTCCCGATGGCGGGCGGATCACTCTGACTGCATGCGCGCAAGCGGGTCAGGTAAAGATCAGCGTTGCCGATACGGGGCACGGCATCCTTGCGGAAGACCTCGACCGAATATTCGAGAAGTTCTACAGGGGACGGCCCGCCTCGGAGCACGAAGCCGTTGAAGCGCCTGGAGTCGGGCTCGGCCTCTATATCGCGCGCACCACGATAGAGGAGATCGGCGGGCGCATAAGCGTAGAGAGCGCGGTCGGGAGCGGGAGCAGATTCACCATACACCTTCCCGTGTGGGATAATGCAAGCGAAGAAGGCGTCGATGTGGGAGGCGCAGTGAATGCATAAGCGACTTCTCGTTGTGGATGATGAGCCGAACCTGCTTCGCGCGGTGGCGGCGTGTCTGCGCTCTGAAGGGTATGAAGTCGTGACCGCGCGAAGCGGCAAGGACGCGCTGGTAAGTCTCGCCGAATCGATCCCCGACCTGATAATCAGCGATATACGCATGCCCGGAATGGACGGGCACGCGCTTGCTCACCGAATTCGCTCAAGCCCGCGGACAGCCCTGATACCCATCGTCTTTCTGACCGCGAAGGACCAGAAGAGTGACAGGATCGAGGGCTTTCGGACGGGGGCCGACGCCTACATCACAAAGCCTTTCGAGCCGGACGAGCTGCTCGCCGTCCTTACATCCATATTCAACCGCATCGAGCGCACCCGCACCGAATTTGCGCGGCTCGTGGGCGAAACTGTCCCGGTCGAGCCGCTTCACCTCTACGATGAAGAGCTTACCGAAACCGAAAGACGAGTGGCCGAGGCCGTGGCGCGCGGGCTGAGCAATAAAGAGATCGCCACAGAATTCTCTATCAGCGTGAGGACCGTAGAGAACCACATCAGCCACATCCTTGCAAAGAAGGGTTTCAACAACCGCGTAGAGATCGCCCGTTATGTCCTCGAAAGCAGCCCCGCCGAATGACCCGCGTTTTCACAGCAGAGGACGCCGCAGGTACGCAGAGGATCGCTTAATCCTCTGCGTA
>DASTET010000449.1:0-3660 GCA_035709445.1 Blastocatellia bacterium
AATTATTCTTGTCAGTCTCCGGCTCGCCGAAGATTATGCCGTTCGGGAAGTATCCTTCGAGACCGGGGGTCTGCCTGATCTGTTGAAGGATCGGATCGTCGGCGGGCACATTCGATATCGCGTTAAGCTCTTGCAGCTTCGCGTCGCGAGCGTTTGAGGTGTACTCGTAGCGCAGGCCGAGATTGATCGTAAGGTTCGGCCTCAGCTTGAAGTCGTCCTGGATGAACGGGTAGATAGCCCACTGGTTGCCTGCGAAGAACCCGCTCCCCACGCCGCGCAGCAGGCCGTTTGAGCCGGGCGTCTCCGGTTTGATGTCGAGCAGGAGGTCTTCGAGCGTCTGGTAAGAGTATTCGCCGCGTCCGCGCGGGAGGAAGTCTCCCGGAGCGATTGCATTGCGATAGTCCGCGCCGAACTTCAACTGGTGGCGGCCTTTGGTCCAGCTCAGAGTGTCGGCTAGCTGGTAGACGTTCGTGATGCCGCTTTGAGGAGAGTTGCCGTTCGGGCCTATGACCAGACCCAGCTCATCTACATTTATGTTCGGGAACTGGCCTGCCGGGAAGCTCGGGAACTCCAGCGGCACGTCGAACGACGCGACCTGGCGGCGATAGCCGAAGCGCAGCTCGTTTATCATCGTCGAGGCGAAGTTGTGATTGTGAGTGATCGAGAACAACCTGTTGTCGACTCCCTGGGCGCCTGTGAACTCAGGGCCGGGCGAGCCGAGCAGCGGGGCGCGCAGCCTGTCATAGAAGAACCGCCCGTAAATGCGGTCGTTTTGCGAGAGGTTGTAGTCGATGTTGGCGTGCCACTGATAGAGATTGAAGAAGTTCGGGACGAGCACGAGCAACTGCCCGAACGGTATGTCTCTGCCCAGCACGCTCACGGTCGCCGGATTGCCGTTCTCGTCCAAGTCCTGAGTGGCGGCGGGAGCGACGTGGGTCCTGAGAAGGTTGAGCGCGAACGGGCTTATCCCGTTGATCCCTTCCAGTATCGAGTACCCCTGAGCGGTCGGCGCTCCGAAGGTGATGGTCGAGCCTGCGGTGCCCCGGGTCTGGTACTGAAAGGCGCCGAAGTAGAAGAGCTTGTCCTTGATTATCGGCCCGCCGACGTCGCCGCCGATGCGGTTGAAGTCGTCGCGCGGTCGCTCGACTTCATCGCCGAACCTTCCGGCCCCGGCCTCGGACTCGATAAACCTGTGATCGAGCGAGCGGAAGTGCTTGTTGATGTTATACCACCAGAGGTCACCGTGATGGCTGTTTGTGCCGGTCTTGGTGATCGTGTTGAACTGGCCTGCCGATGAGCGACCGAACTCGGCGGAGAACTGATTCGTCAATACGGTGAACTCTTTGACCGCATCCTGAATCGGCTGAATCTGCGGCCCCGTCAAGCTGATGTCGTTGTTGTCAATGCCGTCCAGAGTGAATGAGTTGTTTCGCGGTCGATTTCCGCCTACGGAGCCGCCCTGGCCGAGCACGCCCGATCCGTTGGTGACAACATTAGGCGATAGCAGCGCGAGCTGATTCGCGTCCTGGCCTATGGGAAGCTCGATAACCTTGCGGTCTTCGAAGCTCTTGCCGAGCTGAGACGTTGTGGTCTCTACAAGCTCGGCAGCCGCGCCCGCTGTCACTGTGACTATCTCCGACACCGCGCCGGGCTCGAGCGTCACGTTGAGGTCGGTCACGCGGTTGAGCTGGACCTGCACGCTGGGGTTTGAATAGGTCTTGAAGTTCTCGACTTCTATATTGACCGTATACATGCCGACCGGAACGTTGTTGATGCGAAATGCCCCGACTTCGGTGGTCTGCGCAGTAAAGACCTGCCCCGTAGCGTTGTTACGTGCTGTGACTCTTGCTCCCGAAATCACAGCGCCCTGCGGGTCTGTGGCCGTGCCTGCGATAGTTCCGTCGGTCGTGCCTTGCGCAAAGACCGGCGTCACCATTGCAAGCATCAGAGCAAAACTCACAAACATACTGGTGAGTCTTTTCATTCTCATTAGATTCCTCCTGATTATTGATCCCCTCATACGTCTTATGGGTGAGATGCTCCCTCTGCTTTCCCAATCCTGATTTGATAGGAGAAGACAGAATAGACCTGTACTAGAGCACGAGCAGTCTGCGACCCATTTCTGCGTATCATGCCAATCTGAATTTGTTGTGCGTTTACCGGCTTAATAACAGGCAAGTTGCGGACCCAAATCCGAAGGCCTTCGCTCTGCGGAGAAGACTACAGAAAATGTTACACTTACAAAACGTATCCGAAAACTAAGGCGCATCCATCACGTAAATTCATGCAAAAATATGGAAGATTTCCGAAAGAATGGAGATTTTATGATCGCTTCAAATCATTGAATAAATATTCAATGATTTGAAGCTGCGATTATCTATCATGAACCAGGCGAAATTCGGGCGGGGCTTTCATGCTGACGGAGGCGAAGCAGAGTGAAGATGGTGATGATGCCGAAGATGGCGCTCAAAAGGATCAGCCCGTCGATGCCGCCCCGGTCGGCGAACTGTCCGCCGATGGTTGTGCCTACGAACTGGCCTATGCCGAGAAAGAGCGAATATAGTCCCATAATGGAACCGCGATCTTCCTTATAGCTTTCGGTCACATCGGCAAGGTAGGTCAGCGCCGCAGGCGTAAACCCGCTCAAGACGAACAGCCCTAACAGCAGGCATCCCATCAGAGGGTAATAAAAGGCGCTCGAAAACGAGCCGAGCTGGTTAAAGCCATAGACGGTGGCGAGCGTGAGAAAGAGCCCGCCCGTCGCCACGAGCATCACGCTCGTCTTGCGATACCGGCTGAGGTAGAAGCTCCATACGAGAACGCCGACGGCGAAGAAGACCGCAAGTATGCCGAACCCTGCGCCGAACTTATCGGGCGATACATTTCCCATCAGCAGTTGACCGGCGCCGTCGCTCTGCCCGGTGAGCAATCGCGGGCTGTGGTTTGTCCACAGCCCTATGATCGAGAAGATTGCGAGCCACGCGGGCACGAATCTCCAGACGCTCGGCGAGCGGAGTATCATCAGAAACCGCTTCACTTCTCCATTCGAATGCCTGGCCTGCGCAGACGAATTCTTTCGCCTTATATTCTTCAGCCCCCAGGCAAAGATGGCGAGGCTTGCGAGGTATATCAGCCCGTTGAGGGCGAAAGCGGGGCTTATGATCTCGACCCCCGCGATAGTGCGCGGCGTCCCGAAATACTTCCAAAGCTGCCCGCCCACGAAAGCGCCCGCCGCCATGCCGCCGACCAGCGTTATCTCGAACAGACCTACGATGCGCGCTCTAAGCTTTGGCCGTCCTGCGGTCATCTCGGAGATATAGCCGAGCGTTGCCGGGATCGAGCTTGCCGTCGACAGCCCTTCGAGCAATCGCGTGATGACCAGTATCCATATCACGACGGTCAGCGAGGTTATCTGTACGGCTATCGCGCCGAGCAGCGGCCCCAGTATGATGAAGATCTTTCGACCATACCGGTCGCTGAGGGCCCCGAAGACAGGCGCGCCCACCAGCTCGGCGATGAAGAATGAGGCTACGATGAAACCGGTCTCTGTATGGGAGATCGAGATGTAGTTGTTGCTGATGTATTCGAGATAAAGCAGGACCATCAGCCCCATGGTCTGCGCGGCGACGCGGAGGATAAGGCTGCCGACAAGCACCGACA
>DASTET010000450.1:0-2254 GCA_035709445.1 Blastocatellia bacterium
CTGCCGACAGAGGCGGAGTGGGAGAAGGCAGCCTCCTGGGACCGGCGCACTTCAACCAAACGCCGGTTCAGCTGGGGCGATGAAGAGACGCGATCCGGTCTTGCAAACCACCATAATCATTATTGGGGAACCACTGCGGTAAACGCCTTTCCTGCCGGTCAGAGCGCGTACGGGTGCTTCGATATGACCGGCAATCTCTGGGAATGGACCTCGACCGTGTTTGGCCCCTTCTATGGTTTTCGCGCCTTCCCTTACCCTGAGTACTCGGAGCTGTGGTTTGACGGCGACCACCGCGTGCTGAAAGGGGGATCCTGGACCACGCGCATGCCGCTGCTGCGGTGCTCGTTCAGAAATTTTTTCAGACCCGGGTTTCGCGCCGCCTTTGCCGGATTCAGGTGCGCAGCCGCAGACCGGTCGAATTGACAGCCCGTATGTGCCGTGTTAGCTTGGGCACGTGTCAAAGAGAAGTAGAAGCGCTTTCCGTGATTGGATCGAGTATTTACCCGCCCTCGTATTGCTCAAATCTCTCGGAGCCCTGCCTCGCGGCGCGGCGATCTCTATCGGCAAGAGCATCGCGTGTGCAGCGTATCACCTCCACGGCAGGCTCCACAGGACCGCTGAACGAAATCTCAGAATGGCCCTACCCGGATTGAGCCCCGAAGAACGCCTCCGAATTATCAAAGGCGTCTTTAGTAACATGGGCAGGTTGCTCGGAGAGCTCTCGCAGTTCCCTAAGATCACTCCCGAAAATATCGATCAGCTGGTCGATTATGATGGGTTCGAGAATTACAGACAGGCTGCCGACAAGGGGCGTGGCGTTTTGCTGCTCACAGGTCATGTAGGGGCATGGGAGCTTTGTGCCTTCGCGCACGGCATGTACGGTCATCCACTCAGCTTCCTGGCGCGGCCGCTTGATAACCCCCGACTCAATCGCCTGGTCAATAGCTACCGCGAGCTTTCGGGTAACCGCACCATAGACAAGAATCGCTCGGTCAGAGCTGTGCTCGAAGTATTGAGGCGCGGAGGAGATGTCGGGCTGTTGATCGATGTAAACGTGCTGGTCGATCAGGGGGTATTCGTCGATTTTTTCGGCATCCCGGCATGCTCTACAACCGGACTTGCAGTATTCGCTCTTCGCAGCGAGGCGCCGGTAGTACCCGGTTTTCTCATCTGGGACGAGCGGTTAAAAAAACACCGTCTCCGGTTCGATCCTGAAATACCACTCATTCGCACAGGCGATTTTAAAGAAGAGGTCAGGTTGAATACCGGACGGTTCACAAAAGTCATAGAAGAGTATGCGCGTCGCTATCCCGATCAATGGTTATGGGTTCACAGGAGGTGGAACACCCGCCCTGAAGGCGAGCCCGATCTGTATGGCACGACCGAGCCCGGATCACTCAAACAATCTCCCGCTAAAGCAGAAGCAAAGGCATGAGATGCGATCATGCCCGCCTCTTTGAATCATCGCTTTTTGGAGCGATCCTATTATAGTCGTCCTCAAACCGGGTTATATCGTCTTCGCCCAGATATAAGCCGCACTGCACCTCTATGAATACGAGCGGATCCGGCCCGGGATTGGCCACACGGTGCTTTGTCCTCACGGGGATGAAAGCCGTATCATTCACCCTCAGCCTTTTTTCGGTCTCTCCTATAGTAATCAGGGCTTCGCCCGCGACAACGACCCAGTGCTCGCTGCGCTGATCGTGCAATTGCAGGCTGAGCCGCTGACCAGGCTTTACTTCTATACGCTTGACCTTGTACTCGCCGTCCTCGGCAAGCACTTCGTACATCCCCCAGGGGCGCTCATCTCTTTCTAGTGCCATAACGCGGATCAGTTTACACCAAGAGCGACGGCTGTGGCATGCGGGAGAGAGCAGTCAAAGGCCGGGGCGATTAAGGAAAGAAAAAGGGGATGGTCGCCCATCCCCGCGTTCTCACACAGAGAACCCCCGTTTTGCGTGGCGGCAAAATGTTATCTCTTCTTCGCGCCGCCCTTCTTGGCGCCGCCCTTCTTCGCGCCGCCTGCTTTCTTAGCGCCGCCTGCTTTCTTAGCGCCGCCTTTCTTTGCAGTTGCCATAGCGTGTGCTTCTCCTTTCGTTTAATTTTACTTCGCACACAAGATACTGTAGCGTTCGTATTCTTGTGTACTAGTCTAAATGATACACAACATATTGTTGTATATATTTACTTCGCATAATGTTGTCAACTTTTTTTTTCAGAAGAGATACGACCAGGGGAGCATTTCGGGCTTGCC
>DASTET010000451.1:0-3119 GCA_035709445.1 Blastocatellia bacterium
CCTCCTCGCGCCCTGCATCCACACCGTTTGGATTAGGCAGCAATGACACGATCCGCAATCCATCTGTCACTGGCTCAATAGGTTCATCTGTGCCGTATGAGAACTCCGCGAACACAGGAAGATGATCTGATGCACGATTGAAATTATTGCCGCGAACTCCCACCTCGTGATCGAATACCTTTGCTGAGTTCGCAACGTAGCGATTCTCCATCCAGATCGGGATCAGAATTTGATCGAACAATATGTCTCCGGTGTTCTGATTTGTACCCCGCGCGTCGTTATTCCTCTTCCTGCTTTCCGAGTCAATGGTATTCACACGGTCGCCCACTATATCACTTGCAGTCCTTCCGTGACTCACATGGCCAGCAGCCAGCAGCGGCTCCATCAGGTTCTTGAGAAATGGGCCATCGAGTTCTTCAGGCCCGCCAGTGGCATTCGGGTCGCCGGTTTCGAGTATATTGAGAGATTTATCATCCGGGTTATCGTTTAAGTCACCTAAGATTTATGAAGTCCCTGTCGGTGAATTGTTGCTTCAATACCTCGACCATCTTGCGGGCCGCTCCTTCTCGTTGTGGATCGGTATTGGCGCGGCCACCAACGCGGGCCTTCGTGTGCTGAACCATCACGAAGAATGTATCGGTCAGGTCGGGAAAGCCAACCTCGACAAACAGCACGTCCCTGCGATTTGGATAGAAGAAATTGTCAGCCGATGTGGGAAAGAGAAAGTTCGCTTCGTCTGCGTCAAGGTCGGCGTTGATCCCTACGATCCGCAGAGGTTTTCTAACGACGAGTGCAACATCTTGATTGTCCGTGCTGTCGTCATCAATCACGATATGCCACTGCTGGGGAGGGAAGATTAGCTCAAGGGCCGCTCGGTTAGCGATTTCTTGAAGTCCTATCACATCAGCATCGAGCAGACCGATAACCTCTCTGAGCTTAGGGAGTCGGTCGCCCTGGCCGCTAACACCTGTGCTCAGGAATCTTATGTTGTAGCTTGCGACACGTACCACTTGCTCCTGCGCAGAGGCGGTAAATGTAAGCAGAATAAGCGCGAAGGCGATGAGGATAAAACGTTTAAGGCAATACATGAGGGCGTCTCCTTTGCTGCCTGACCTGAGAATCCATTATTTATGGACGGAAAGGGCGGGGAATTTTTTGCAGATCAGAATGGAGCCACACGCCGGGTTAAGAGCGGAGTAGAACAAGCAGTATAGAGATGTGCTATCAATGAATCAATGTCGATCCCACTGGCCTCTCATCAAAAATAACGTACCCACACCGGCATACAAACAGATCAAGATCACTGGCATCCACAAAGCAGGCCCGGCGCTCCCTGGCCCTCCACATAGCAAAGCCCTTCATCGAAGAATCGTGATAGTCATAAAACACATATCGCGCTTTACATAAGCACCGAATAATCAGATAGCTGGATTTGCCCTCAATAATCACATGCCTGTCTCTGTTTGACGGCGGCTCGTGGGGCATGAGCCCTCCCTGTAAGCGCATAAACATTAGACGCCAGCGAGCGCCACGTTAGCAGCTTGCGCTTTTACTTCTCGCTTCGACTTCTGTGCCGATCCACGCCGCTGTCGTCTCATGCTTTCATTGCTTCCAGCAGGCCCGCTCTTGTGCGCTTCAACATCAGGCGTGTACTCGAACAGCATCGCCGGACCAACCTGGAGCTTATTACATAGCGTGTTCAAAGTATCGAGTTGAATGCCCTGTGCTTTATTATCCCAGAGCTGATAGCACGTTCCCATGCCTAGCCCTGTGAACTCGCGCAACTGAGCAGCGTTCTTGATACCTAGTTTCTCTGCAACTTCTTTAATCCTGAGTTTCACGGCCATAGCCTCCACAATATATTTCAGACTCCTGTAAGAGTCTAGCACTCTTTGCCATGTGTTACAATAGTCTGTAATCACTCTGACATATGTTACTGTATATAATCATTAACATTGGCTGAGATTCAGTAATATTTAATAGAAAGTATTTACAGACTGCTGTAATTATTTTCTTGCATTATATTACAGACTACTGTAATATTCACTTAGTTAGTTGATTGATTCTTTGACAAGTTAGCGCGAACCGCGAAGAACGGAAGCAAGAGCTAGACGGATGTCGGCGGGACGGGCGCAAAAGACAGGCAAGCAAGGTGCTAGTCCTGTTGACAACGATGATAACCACACAGGCAAGCGATGGAGGCACAAACGATGGAAGACGAACTCGACAACTACCGTATGGAAGACGATCCCGAATGGTTAGAGTGGTACAACGCGAGCGAGACGAAAGAGAGAGAGCAGCAAGAGCCAACCTACACACCGGGCGATAAGTGGTCTGACCCGGCTTGCGCCGACCCGGACGCACTCCTAATCAACTGGATATAAACCAAAGGGCTTAGATGGCGGCTACCACCTAAGCCCCACTTCCAGCCCGCTCGAACGGGCAGAAAGGTAAACAATCATGGCAAGCATACCGAACTATCTTTCTGAAGTCTATAGCGAAGACCTCTACTCGATCAGCGAAAGCGACTATGACGAAGTGATAGCCACTCCTGCTGTCGAGGACGGCTGGCAAGGTTACTCTGAATGGTCTGCTGAAGTAGAAGCGGACCAGAAGAAACAAGAAGCCGCTCCCTCAACCCTCTACATTGACCCGAAGGATGGCAAGGTCAAACAGATACCCGAACCTAAATCACTCGGAAGGATAGACGGCATCGAGCTATGACGTGCCACTTCTGTAGTGAGCAAATCAGGCCGGGTGATGCGGTCAATCTGCATCATCCGGTTTACCGCTCGAATGGAGGCACGCAGGTTGAGCCATCGCACACAGCGTGCCATCGAGCATTCCACAGCGACCAGGGCGATTTCAGATATTGGGGCCGGATCGGTGGCCAGATTACAGCACTCACCCGCAGATGGGCTTTCAACTTGCGAGGCGTGAAAGACCATCCCGCCTATGATACCGACCGCAGCTTTTATAGCGCCTTTTACGCGCATTGATGGAGGATGCATGAGCACAGAAGCAAGATTTCCACTAGGCCGGATGGTAGCGACACCCGGCGCACTCGAAGCACTGGCCGAAGCGGGACAGAACGCCATCGAATTCATCCAGCGTCATCA
>DASTET010000452.1:0-2859 GCA_035709445.1 Blastocatellia bacterium
AAGTCTGTAGAGGGTCATTCTGCTTCATTACACTCGGCAGCAATCGAGAGACTGCGCCAGAGATTCTGGCTTCTGGCTTCTCACAATCAATCGGCCTTCTTACGCATGAAGGCAGGGACATTTACATCATCCTGATGGCGGAGCGGGTCCGAAAGCGGGCCCGTAGGGGTGCCGCCAGGCCCGCCGCGCGGGCCTCCTACGGGGTCGGTCCCCGTAGGCTGAGTGGTCGGGAACGCGCGCACCGGCTCTGCCCCGCTCGCCGCCTTGTCGAACCCGGTGGCGATAACGGTTATCTTCATCTGGTCTTCGAGCCGCTCGTCGAGGACCGCGCCGAATATGATGTTCGCATCTTCATCGGCCTGGTCGTGAATTATCGACATCGCCTCGTTGACTTCAAACAGGGTCAGGTCCGTGCCGCCCGTGATGTTGACGAGCAGCCCCTTCGCCCCGTCTATCGATGCCTCTTCCAGAAGCGGGCTGCTTATAGCGCGCTGTGTCGCTTCGAGCGCGCGGTTGTCCCCCTGGGCCGAGCCTGTGCCCATAAGCGCAATCCCCATGCCGGCCATGATCGTCTTAACGTCGGCGAAATCGACGTTGATGAGGCCCGGCACGGTGATGATGTCGGATATGCCCTGTACGGCCTGGCGCAGCACGTCATCGGCCAGCTTGAATGATTCTAAAAAGGCGGTCGTCTTCGAGACCGCGTTCAAAAGCCGCTCGTTCGGGATTGTGATGACCGTATCGACGCATTCGCGCAGCTCGTGGAGTCCCTGCTCGCCCTGTCGCTGTCGCCGCTTGCCTTCAAAACGGAAAGGCTTTGTGACGACCGCGACCGTAAGCGCCCCAAGCTCGGTCGCGAGGCTCGCTATTATGGGCGCCGCTCCCGTGCCCGTTCCGCCGCCCAGCCCCGCCGTGATAAATACCATGTCGGCCCCTTCGAGCGCCTCGATGATCTTTTCGGTGTCTTCGAGCGCCGACCGGCGCCCGATCTCAGGGTCGCCGCCCGCGCCGAGCCCCCGCGTCAGCTTCTCGCCTATCTGTATCTTCACAGATGCCCTTGAGCTCTTGAGCGCCTGCTGGTCAGTGTTGGCGACAAGGAACTGGACCCCCTCTATCCCCGCCTCGATCATTCGGTTGATCGCGTTTCCGCCGCCGCCGCCTATGCCGATAACTTTTATGTTCGCCCCGTTAACGGCTTGCTCATCGTCGTCATATATTATTATCCCGCTGCGGGTCTCCCTGCGTTCTTCCGCTGCCATTTTGATGCCTCCTGCCTGCGATAAATTAGCAACCGGGTAAGCTGCACCCTCCGGCAGAGAGTCGCCGCTTACTCATAACCCTTCTTTTGTTGAAACTATAGTTGTCAAACACTGCCAGTGAACTCTGGTGAACGCACGCTTACGCCCCTACGGGCGCTTGATCGAGCGACCGCCAAGTGAGGGGGTTCTCCTAACAGTGCCGTTGAGGCTGGCAGCCGGTTGCTACAATATGTGGTGTAACAGGTTTCTGAAAACACTCCGCATAGTAGCACAGACGCTTTGCCCCTACAACTACTTTTTCCCACACCATGAAACATTTTTTTAGTTTTTCCTGCCAAACCACCGCCCCCAGACGCTCGCCGTTTTCGGAGCGCCGTCCTTGAGCGAGTGAATCTTTTTCATGTTGATCTGTTTATGAAAGCCATAGAGCATGGTTCCGACGACAGTCGCATAAGCGGGGCTGTCGATCTCGCCCATCAGCCCCCCGACAAAGTCGGGCATGCCGTGCCGCGCCGGAAGGTCGAGCCGCTGTTCGGCCATCTCTACTATCCCGTCCATCAGCGAGCCGCCTCCGAGCAGGACCACGCTCGAAAGGATCTGCCTCTCGAATCCGGCCCGCTGTATCTCTTCGGCGGCGTGGCTGAATATCTCTTCGGCGCGAGGCTCAAGTATCTCGCAGAGTATCTGCCGGCTGAGCAGGCGCGGCTGTCGACCTCCGACGGAGGGAACCTCTACCATATGAGACCGCTCGTGGTCGCCCATAAGCGCGGCCAGCGCGCAGCCTTCGCTTCGCTTGATCCGCTCGGCCTCGGGGACAGGCGTCCTCAGCCCGACCGCTATATCGTTCGTAAAATGGTTCCCGCCCATCGGAAAGACGGCCGTGTGACGGACCGCGTCGCGATAGACGATGGTCAGGTTCGTTATGTCTGCGCCGATATCGAGTACGGCGGCCCCGTACTCTTTCTCATCGGGCGTGAGCGTAGACTCGGCCCCGGCCACGTGATTGACTACCGTATCGACGACGAGCATCCCCGCGCGATTGACCGAGGTGATGACGTTCTGCCGGGCGGTGATGGGCGAAGTGACTACATGGACGGCCGCCTCCAGCCTTATCCCGAGAAAACCTATGGGGTTGTCTATCCCGTCCTGACCGTCGACGGTGAACTCCTGCGGGAGCACGTCGACTATCTCGCGGTCGGTCGGGACGCTTACGGCCCGCGCCTGCTCGATGACGCGATAGACGTCCTCTTCGCTGATCTCGCGGTTGCGGCGGCTGATGGCTATCACGCCGCGAGAGTTGATGCCGCGAAGCTGAGCGCCGCTCAGCCCGACATAGACCGAGTCTATGGGGAGTCCCGCCATGTTCTCGGCCTCTTCGACCGCGTGCTTGATCGCATCGACGGTCGCTTCGATGTTGACCACGACTCCTTTGCGCACGCCGCGCGAGGGCGCGCGCCCTATACCGATAATCTCCAGTTGATCGTTCTCTGTCGCTTCGCCGACGACGGCACGCACTTCGGTCGTGCCTATGTCGAGCGCCGCGATTGGCTTATGTCCCTTCGCCATATTTATCCTCCGGCCAAATATAGGGGTCGGGGGC
>DASTET010000453.1:0-3691 GCA_035709445.1 Blastocatellia bacterium
TTTTTTCGACCCGATCGAAAGCCGATTATCGGAGAGTAGGAGCGAGGCAGCCACCGGTGGGCCTGTGGCATGGGCGCGAACGAAGTCGCGCTATTTCTTCCGCTTGTTGACAGCCTCTTTCAACTGCTTGCCGGCGGTGAACCTGACGGATTTTGTGGCGGGGATCCTCATGGTCTCGTTCGTGTGCGGGTTATGACCTCGACGCGATTTCCTTTGCGAGACGGCAAACGTGCCGAACCCCACGAGCCTTACCTTGTGCCCTTTTCGAAGGCTGTCGGTGATAGCGCCTTTGAATGCATTGATGGCGCGCTCGGCTTCGGCTTTCGAGATCGAGGCCGAAGCGGCCACCTTCTCTATCAAATCACCCTGATTCATCGTGCCTCCTAAATATCGTAGTCATAGAGCGCGGCAACCGCGATATATTGTAGCCGCACCGGCGGCTTTATAGCACTAGCGAAGATACGTGTCAACTGCTTTCTTTGCAGTTGCAGCCCTGAAATCATCTCTGGGAGCCGATTTCGTGAATTCGAGCCTCGACATTTGGCGATTATTCGCCCTAAAACCGCTTCAGTCCATCTGAATCAGCACCTTGTTAGCGGCAGGTTCGGCTGCCTTCTCGAAGGCGGCCAGCGCATCGTCTATCGAGAAGCGATAGGAGATGAGCGGGCCTGCATCGATTCTGCCGCTTGCAAGCAACTCTATCGCCGGGCGAAAACGGCCACAGCGTGATCCGAGCAGCGTGATCTCATTAACCACGAGGGGCGACATATGTAACCGGGTCTCGCCGCTATGCGTCGTCTTCAAAACTATTGTGCCCAGCGGTCTCACAAGCGACTGAGCCACAGCAAGCCCCGTCTGAGAGCCGCTGGCTTCGATGACCAGATCGAACCTTTCGTTTGAAGCTCGCTTCAAAACCTTCTCGCCTGCATCATCAGAAGCGAGCAGGTCATCATCGACGAGGATCGAGCGGGCGCCCGTGGCCACAGCCAGATCGAGCTTTTCTTCGTGCTTGCCGATGACCGTCAGATCGCAGCGGGTCTCGGCAAAAAGTCGCAGGATTAGCTGAGCAAGCTTCCCATCACCTATGACCGCCACCCGGCTCGACTCGGCGACAGAGACTTGTTCAAGTATCCGGCATGCAGCCGCGAGAGGCTCGACAAAAACGGCGGCTTCATTCGATACGGCGTCCGGGACTTCCAAAAGGTTGCGCGCCGGGAGCGAGAGAAACTCTGCGAAAGCGCCGTCGCGCCCCTTTATCCCGAGAACGGTCCGGTCCGGGCAGTGTCTCGCGTCGCCTGCCCGACACAGACTACACGTGCCGCATCCCGCATTGATCTCTCCCACGACACGGCGTCCGACAAGCGTTGCAACGGGAGACTCGACAACACGACCGACGAACTCGTGACCGAGCGTGCCTCGAAATCCGGCGTAGCCCTTTAGGATCTCAAGGTCCGTATTACAGATTCCCGCGCATATCACTTCGACGAGCGTCTCGTCGTCACGCAAAGGGAGAGGCGCATCGACCACGAGCCTCAATCTGTCCTGGAGTCTCACTGCTTTCATTCTCTCGCTCCTCTCACTGGCGGGTGAAGAGATACGTATTCGAAGTATTGCCAAAACCGCTGGCCGGAGTCTTGACCTCCACGCCGAACGTCTTTCCCGGCACAACAAGTTTCTTGAGCTTTTTCATAGTGCCGAAGACGACTGTGACAGTGCCGTCCTGCTGCCGCTCGCCAGAATAAAATGTCATAGGCAGCTCCGTGACATTCAAGTCCAGGTCACGAATGATCACCTTAGAATCTCCATCGATAAAGCCCGCGCCTGTAATCCTGAGCGCCTTGCTCTTATCCGGCGCCTTCTTGAACTCCACGTTTGTAATTGCAGGCCCCCCTAGTTGAAAAAAGAGACGGCCTCCGCTTCCCTTCCCGCTCACTTCTATCAGATAAGTCGTCCCGGCCTTCGCCGAAAATGTGAGCAGCGAGCGATTGCCGATGACCGGCATCGAGCTGAAATCGTCGTTGCACGCCACGCGCGTAAGCGACCCGCACGTCCCCGTATAGACGCTCACAACGGTATCGTAGTGGCTCGATAGAGTCTGAACGCCATGAACCGTATCAACGGGCGATGTAAACCTGTACCACACGCTGTGCGTGTCCTGTCCGCCCGAACACGACTGAGGATCATCGGCGGTGGAAGTGGCCGAAGTAGTATCAAGGCTCTCGATGATGGGAAAGAACTGACCTACAGTCTTCGCATTCTGACAACGGTCGTTCGCCGGGCCGTTATTCCCGCCTGCGTCTGGCTCGAAAGGGATACGGCCAAAGAATATCTCCTGCTTACCGCGACGGGTATCGGTCCAAAGTATATGCGCGCGGCCATATGAAGCGGCCAATCCAATATAATCGCCGATCCCTATCGGGAAGCCGCTCCCTCCTGTGACGCTCGATTGTATGCGAGGGTCCGACCCTTCGACGCTGACCCTGGCATTTCCGGCGAAGCTGACGCCTCCGTCTGTCGAGCGGGCCACGTACATATTGACGAGCGGCCCGCCGGGATCGTCTCGCCGGTCGTAGAAGGCTACTTTGATCGAGCCGTTCGCATCATCTACGCTCAGCCAGGGGAAGAACTGATTTGCCCCTGAATTGTCGTCGCTGACTCTCACTGCTGGACTGACAGCGGGACGCGCCCCGTTGGGAGGCGTGAGCCTTTTGACGAATATATCGGAATCCGTGCCGTTAATAGTCTCGGCCCAGGCGACGTATATCATCCCGCGATGCGGCCCCAGGCTGCGGTCGACATCGATTACCGGGAAGCTGTTCATTCGAGAGACGCCACTTATTATCAGCGCGGGGTCGGGCGGGCTGAGCGAGCCGGTGAAGTCGTGTATGTTGAGATCGATTGAAGGCGCTGCTTCGAGCGGCAGGAAGGTCTCTCCTCCGTCGGTCGATGCGTTGAAGAGAATCACGCGGGGATTGCCAATCCCCTGCCATGCCGCATAAAGCTCTCCGTTCGGCCCGGTAGTTATCGAAGGGCCTCGCATGTCACCGCTATGGCTGATAGTCTTTGGCTCGGAGAAGCCGGCTTCCCCGGGCCGGCGATGCGAGGTCAGTATCACCGTGCGGTCAGGCTCCGAACTTACCCATATCGCATAAACAGTGTTCCTGAACAGGCTCGAAGCAGAGCGGTCGACGGCGATGTAGCATTTATCGGCCCGCTTCGACCCTGTGGGATTTCCTATGTCTGCGACGACCGGGATCGGCTCGACGAATGTTACGCCTCCGTCCGTCGATTTATAAACATAGACGCCCGTGTCAAAGCTCGCGGCGTCGAGCATGAGCACACACAGGTAGAAGTTCCCTTCAAGGTCTGCGGCAACCGAAGGATCGGTCGCGCGGCTCCAATTCTTTTGCGGGGTCTCAAGTCCGAGCAGAGAACTTACCCAGGTCAGCCCTCCGTCGGATGAAGAGTAGTAAGCGACGCGAGTATCGCCCGATGATCTTCCTCCCGCGCCGAGGATAACTTTAGATGCTCCGACTATTATCGAATCGCTCACCGGGCTGACTGCTATAGAGGGCTCATTGCGGGGGTCGAGGTTTGAGTCAGGCAACACAGGCGAATCGATGATGAGCTCCAGGTTATCTTGAGCCATCGGCGTTCTAAACATGGCCGATGGGGCTCCCGCCGCTAAACA
>DASTET010000454.1:0-4829 GCA_035709445.1 Blastocatellia bacterium
CGCCGACGCATGCTCGATGTCCTCGCGCTTGTTTGCATGCATGCGCATTATGCGACCGACGCGCTCTTTCGACCCGCGAGTCGAATTGAGCGTGTAGGAGCCCGACTTGAGAGTGCCCGAATAGATGCGAACGAAAGATAGCTGTCCGATATGCTTGTCGGCCATGATCTTGAATACCAGCCCCGAAAACGGGTCCTTCGCATCGGGCTTCCGCTCCTCTTCCTGGCCCGTCTTGGGATTGATACCGAGGACGGCAGGAACGTCGAGCGGGCTCGGCAGGTAATCGACGACCGCGTCGAGCCGCGGCTGGACCCCCTTGTTCTTAAAGGCCGACCCTGCAACGACCGGAACAATCTTCAACGCTATCGTCTCGCGCCTGAGCGCCGCGCGTATCTCGTCATCGTCCAGATCTTCGCCGGCGAGATACTTTTCTGCGATCTGATCATCGGCGTCGGCGAGCGCCTCGATCATCCGCTCGCGCGCGGCTTCAGCCTGCGCCTTGAGTTCGGCAGGTATCTCGACGATGTCAGGCTCCGCGCCTTTATCTTCCACGTTGTAGACGACAGCCTGCATCGTTATCAAATCTATGACGCCGCGAAACTGGTCCTCAGCTCCGATGGGAAACTGAATGGCGACCGGGTTGGCGCCGAGCCGATCTCGGACTGTCTGTATTGCATGCTCGAAATCCGCGCCGGGACGGTCCATCTTGTTCATGAAGGCGATGCGCGGGACATTATACTTATCGGCCTGCCGCCAGACGGTTTCTGACTGCGGCTGAACGCCCGCGACAGCATCGAAGACCGCCACCGCGCCGTCGAGCACGCGCAAAGAGCGCTCGACTTCGATAGTGAAATCGACGTGCCCCGGCGTGTCTATAATATTGATGCGGTGGTCTTCGCCGTTTCGAGACCAGAAACAGGTCGTGGCAGCCGACGTTATCGTGATGCCGCGCTCCTGCTCCTGCTCCATCCAGTCCATGACGGCGGTGCCCTCATGGACTTCACCGATCTTGTAAGAGACCCCGGTATAATAGAGGACGCGCTCGGTCGTCGTGGTCTTCCCAGCGTCGATATGAGCCATGATCCCTATATTTCGGAATCGCTGTAGTGGTACCTGCTTTGACATAATCAATCCAGGGGTCAGGGGTCGGGGCCCGGGGATCAGGGTAAGAGATAAAGCTAAAGATGCTCTTCTTTCATCCCTGACTCCCGACCCCTGACCTCTGATCCCTGCCCTATCACCACCGATAGTGGGCAAACGCCTTATTGGCGTCGGCCATGCGGTGGGTATCGTCCTTCTTCTTGACCGCGTTGCCGCGATTATTTGCAGCGTCCAGGATTTCACCAGCGAGGCGGTCGATCATTGTCTTTTCGCCGCGACCGCGCGAGTAACTGATCAGCCAGCGAATGGCAAGGCTGTTTCCGCGCGATTTCTGATCGACTTCGACCGGCACCTGATAGGTCGAGCCCCCAACGCGGCGCGATTTCACTTCCACGCGCGGCTTGACGTTGTCTATCGCCTTCTTAAAGGTCTTGAGCGGATCCTCCTGGGTCTTGCCCTGTATCTGATCCATCGCGCCGTAGAATATGCCTTCGGCCACTGACTTTTTGCCGTCCCACATGAGCGAGTTGATGAACTTGGTCACCATGACCGAGTTATAGACCGGGTCCGGCAATACCTCGCGTCTTGCTGCTACTCTTCTTCTTGGCATAAGAACCTATTCATCCAAAGCCGCCCGGCGGGCGGTCAGAAATCCGGTTTTACTTCTTAGCCGGCGCCGCCTCTTTCGGTCGCTTCGCACCGTACTTGGAGCGACCCTGTTTGCGACCCTGCACGCCGACGGAATCGAGCGTGCCGCGCACGACGTGATAACGCACACCAGGCAAGTCCTTGACGCGGCCCCCGCGAATAAGCACTATCGAGTGCTCCTGGAGGTTGTGACCGATTCCGGGGATATAGGTTGTCACTTCCACGCTGTTCGTAAGACGAACGCGCGCCACCTTGCGCAGGGCCGAGTTAGGCTTCTTAGGCGTCTGGGTATAAACACGTGTGCAGACGCCTCGCTTTTGCGGGCTCGCCTCCAAAGCAGGGCTCGATGTTTTGTACTTGACTTTCTGCCGTCCTTTGCGGACTAACTGATTAAGTGTCGGCACGCCTTAGCTCCTATCAGCCTCAGCCGGGTCAAACCGGCCCAGACCAAAACCAAGTTGAAACCTTCCTCTCCGGCATAACAGGCGCGCAAGCCGCCAAAGCTCGCCTTGCGGCCTGCATCGCTACCCGAGAGGGTTTTATAAATCTGTTATCGGGGATGTTCTGAAATGTTGCTGCGGATCCGGCCTTCCCCCTTGGCCAAACTTTTCTGTGGCGTGATCTCAGAAAAACTTCCACTTGAATTCAGGAACGCAGCGTATAATCCACGCCCTTTTACGCCACAATAACGTTTATTCCGCGTCCGGTTCAACCACGGCGGCGCCTCCGCATACTCAGAACCAAAAGCGCCGTCGCACCAAACGACAAACTATACGCGAGGGCCTACAAATCTGTCAACCCCTGTGTCGTTTTTACGAGGGCCTTCAGATTGATCGCCGACCGGCAACGGTTTCTTCTCGATTGACTTGCGAGTTTGACTGTCTTAAGATGGCGGGCGTCATCATCGGTCGTATGGAAATTGAGCATCGGATTATTCTAAGCACCTGTTAAACCTGGATAATCCGACAACCCATTTGAGAAATAATCATCAAATACACCTCTCAGACAGTGGCCTCCAAGGCGACTTCGAGCGGTATAAGTAAGTAGATTGCGCAGGCTGGTATCCGCCTGTTTTTGCCGCTGGATTCTTTATTCCCGGGCAACCCGTGCGAACCTGTGCCTTGTAATCAGGCAAGCTGTAACAACCTAACAGACTAACGCCCTGAAGGAGTTGAATTCCATGAATAGATCGAGAAGCTACCCTGCTCTTGTTGCGATACTGTTAGCGATGGGCCTGACAAAGTTATCCGCGTCGCCGGTCAGTTTTTCACACGCGATAGATACGGGCGCGACCGCAGGCGAATCCTCAATAGCCGGGGGCTCTTCGACGACCCTCGATAAAGACGCGCGCAGGCGCATCGAGGGAGTTTATGGAAAGCTGCCGTTGAGCTTCGAGATGAATCAGGGACAGTTCGATGCGAAGGTCCGGTTTATCTCTCGCGGGGACGGATATAACCTCCTGCTGACCTCGACCGAGGTGGTTTTCCACCTTTCGGCAGGTGCGCCTGCTTCTTCGAAGCGGCGGCCTGGCATACGCAGGCCGACATCAACAGTGCTCAAAATGAAGATGCTTGGCGCGAACCGGTCGCCGCAGGTCGAAGGGCAGGTCCGGATGCGGGGGACCAGCAATTATTTTATCGGGGCCGAATCGAGCAGATGGCGAACCGGCGTGCCCAGCTATGAGAGGGTGCTCTACCGTGAAATATACCCTGGCATCGATATGGTCTACTATGGGAACAGAAGAGAGCTGGAATACGACTTTCACATAGCGCCGGGGGCAAGTCCCGACGTGATCGAGATGGGCTTTACGGGCGCGCGCCGGGTTCGCATAAACAAAGAAGGCGGTCTTGACATCGGCACGGTCGCAGGCGACGTGCGAATAAGGAAGCCTTTCATCTATCAGGAGAATGCGGGATCGAGACAGGAGGTAAAGGGGGGCTATATCATTTCGGGGAAGAACCGTGTAGGGTTCAAGGTATCATCGTATGATAAAGACAAGCCTCTCATAATCGATCCGGTCTTCAGCTATTCGACCTTTCTTGGCGGCACATCCTTTGAGGAGGGCAAAGGTATAATCATAGACAGCCAGGGCAATGCCTACGTGACAGGGCGCACAACTTCATTCAACTTTCCTATCGACATCGATTCCTACGACACGACGCTGAACGGCTTTCTCGACGTTTTCGTGACCAAGCTAGACGCGACGGGGGCGGACCTCATCTATTCGACATATATCGGAGGAGATGGCGAAGACCTGGGACAGGCTATCAGCCTGGATCCGTCCGGTAACGTTTATGTGACGGGGGCGACCAATTCGGTTAACTATCCCACGACGCCGGGAGCGTTCCGCACCACTTTCGGGGGGAGTTGTTGTCCGGGCGATGCCTTCGTCACTAAGCTCAATGCGACGGGCACAGATCTGGTCTATTCCACTTATCTGGGCGGCTTCTCCTCGGACCAGGGCAACGCCATCGCATTAGACTCATTCAATAATGCCTACGTGACGGGATTTACGAATTCACCCAACTTTCCCATCACTCCGGGAGCTTTTCAAACCACGATTCTGGGGGGCGGGCAGAGTGACGCCTTTATCAGCAAGCTCAATGCTACGGGAACAGCTCTGGTCTATTCGACGTTTCTGGGCGGGACGAACTCCGAACAGGGGAACGCCATCAAGGTTGACGCGTCCGGCAATGCGTACGTAGCAGGGGCGACAAGCTCATCCGATTTCGATGTGACGCCCGGCGCGTTTCAAACCATTTTCGGCGGTGGCGGCGACTCCTTTTCCGATATTGGCGATGCTTTTGTCACAAAGCTTAACGCCACAGGGACGGCCTTGATTTACTCCACGTATGTTGGAGGCGCGAAGGACGATACGGCAACCGGGCTGGCGCTTTCATCATCCGGTGAAGCCTACATAACGGGCTTCACCACTTCCGCGAACTTCCCCACAACGCCCGGCGTTTTGAAGGTGCTCAAAGAGGGTGTGGCAAGGACGAGCGACAGCGGCTCAAGCTGGTCGGCCAGTAACTCGGGGCTGACCGATTTTAACGTCAGGGCTTTCGCAATCGATCCATCCA
>DASTET010000455.1:0-2428 GCA_035709445.1 Blastocatellia bacterium
CGGTGATGCCGTCGGTGAGGTACTCGGTGTCGGGGTCGTTGCTCTCGTTTATGAGCGGAAGTATCGCAAGCGAGTCTATCGTCTTTCGCGAGCGCAGCCTCCGCGTAGGTCTCGGACGCGGGTTTGTGTCGACGGAGGGCAGCGTATCGGTGGCGCTGTCGCGTTGCAGGCTGCGCAGGTCTATAGCGATCTCCTGCGCCGATTGATAACGGCGTGAACGGTCTTTTTCGAGACATTTTCTGACTATTCGCTCAAGCTCGGGAGGCACGCTGTAATTTAGTCGCCCTATCATAGGCGGCTCGTGATGGAGTATCAGGTCGATGATGGCGCTTGGGCTTTCGGCCTCGAACGGGAGGCGTCCGGTGAGCATCTCGTAGAGGACGACGCCGAGGCTGAATATGTCCGACCGGTGATCGATGTCGTGGCCGAGCGTCTGTTCGGGCGACAGGTACGAGACGTTGCCTGAGACCACGCTTAGAGATGTCTGCTGGTTTAAGGCTGCGGTGCGGTCGTGGCCCAGGTCGCTCGGATCGGAGCCGTCGGCTCGCAACAATCCGAAGTCGAGTATCTTCACCAGCCCTCGCTCGGTGATGATGAGGTTAGAGCTCTTGATATTGCAGTGGACAAACCCCATCCGGTGGACCTCATCGAGCGCATCGGCAACCTGCACGCCGATATCGATGGCCTCGCGGACGGGCATCGGCCCGCGCTCGACGCGGCGCGAGATCATCTCGCCCTCGACGTACTCTCTGACGATAAAGGTGGTCTCCTGGTGCTCGCCTATGTCGTAGATCGCGGCGATGTTTGGAGACCTGAGTCCCGAAGCGATGCGGGTATCTTTTAGGAATTGCGCCTTCCGGTCGGGGTCGTACTGGTAAGAGGCGGGAAGGAACTTGAGCGCGACCTGGCGACCGAGCCTCATATCCTCGGCCAGATAGACTTCGCCCATCCCGCCTGCGCCGAGCTTGCTCAGTATCCGGTAATGAGAAATGGTCTCTGAAATCACTGCCGAGCTTACCTCAGGTACATTTAACCAGGATCAGGATGAATTCTTATCATCGGTTGAAAAGAACTCTTTCTCTTCTTCGATAACCCTCCGCTCGAACCGGGTGATGATGAGCACTATCGCCACGATAATGACCACCACGAGCAGCGCGATCTGAATCCGGTGGAGGTCCCCTATAAGTTTCTCTATTCCTGTGGCAAAAGTGAAGCCGAGTCCGACGAGCACACCTACCCAGACGGCGCAACTGGCCAGCGTGAGCACCTCGAATTTTACAAAACCGAAATGGGCCAGCCCCCAGAAGATGGCGCTGGTGGTCCGCAGTCCGTAAACGTATTTGACTATAAAGACGGTCAGCACGCCAAACCTGCGCATAAGCTTTTCAATGCGAGGCCGGGCGCGCATATAAAACCGCAGGCTGCGGGCCCTGGCTCGAAATCGGGCGCCGATGAGATAGCTGAGCGAATCGCCTACCACTCCTCCGGCAGTCCCTACAATTAACGCTTCTTCAAGGCCAAAGATACCGGCCCGCGCCAGAACGCCGGCGAAAAGCAGCGTCAGATCGCCTTCGATCATCGTGCCGAAAAAAACTGCCCACAACCCGTATGTTTGCAGCAACTCGTACATTGAGAGCCGAAGCCCTCCGACGCGGTGCCCGGACCTTTTAAAGAGATTGAAGCTTTCTATTTATCAATCCCGTGTTCGGCCTCGTGTCTTTGGACCGGCGTCTCTTTGGGCCTGTGGATTTTAACTCACTGCGAGCGAAATTGACATACGATTGAAGAGATAAGCCGTGTGCGGCCAAAATTGACATTCGTTTTGCGGCTTTGTTATGCTGAAAACGCCAATGACGACTAGCCAGACGAACGATCAGGTTTTTATAGGTATTGACCTCGGAGGCACGACGGTCAAGGGCGCACTGGTGACCCCCGCAGGCGAAATACTTCACGAGGTTCGCGTCGATACCGAGCAGAGGAACTCCGACCGTCTGCTCGAGCAGATAATCGAGACCATACACATACTGCGAAGCGATGACCGCGCAGGGGCGCGCGCAGTCGCCGTCGGGATAGGAATTCCGGGGCTGGTCAACCTGAAGACCAAACGCATCGAAGTGATGCCGAACCTCCCGCCCCTCTCCGACGTCGATGTTATAACGGAGCTTTCGCGCCAGTCGGGGCTGCCCGTTACAATCGATAACGACGCAAACGCTGCGGCCTATGCCGAGCTAATGGCGGGCGCGGCGCGCGGACGCCGCGACGTCTTCTTCGTCACGCTCGGCACAGGGATAGGGTCGGGCCTGATCATCGACGGAAAGATATACAGGGGGGCGACCGGGTTTGCGGGCGAGTTCGGCCACATGACGATAGACCCCGAAGGCATCGAGTGCGGCTGCGGCAATATAGGCTGTCTCGAAACGATAGCATC
>DASTET010000456.1:0-2304 GCA_035709445.1 Blastocatellia bacterium
AATATCATGCCCTGGTTCGCTCAGGGCATAGACGCTGCCGATGGAAGAATGTCTTTAAAGCGCCGGTGGTGGTTATTCGGTCCTCGTCGTCTCCATCTGGAATGGGATGTAAGAAAATCGAAACCTGTCTTCGACGCGATAGTAAGCAAACACAAACAACTCTCAGAAATGACGGGGGGCGTGGCCCTTATCCCCCCGGCCTGGAGCCTCTCGCAGGACCTTATAACGCCTCACCCTCTCGGCGGCTGTAACACGGGAGACACGCCTGAGACAGGAGTCGTCTCGCATAAGGGCGAAGTCTTCGGACACAGGAACCTCTACGTCGCCGATGGAGCCATAGTGCCGACGGCCCTCGGAGTAAACCCCTCTCGGACGATTGCCGCCCTGGCCGAAAGAATCGCCGGGATCATAGCCGATGAAGGCAGGTGATCTGAATGGACTGTGCCTTTCAGTCCTTGATTCAATGCGGAGACGCCTATCGATCAAAGTCTAAATAACCACGGAGGACACCGCAGGGTCACAGAGGATTGTTTATTCCTCTGTGACCCTGCGGTGTCCTCCATGGTTCATATTCTTTGTCTCGACCGGGAATTGAATGATCCTGGTCCCCCTCTCCCGGCACATCCCATAAGTCTTTCTATGATTTGACTGGTCCGGCAATTTCATGTTTCATGCTTGCTTGCAGAGCGGACGTCTAAAGTATCTATAAGCTAGGAAAAAAGCGATTGTCTGAAATTGACGATAAAACCGGGAGCGACGTCCTTAATGCGGAAACGTCGCCCTCCTTCTGGCGGGTAGAGGGCTCGCTCCTGAACCTTTCCGCCGTTCGCCCCGTCGGGTTCTTCACCTGGAATGCTCAGAGCTTTCTCGAACGGTGGGCGCGGCGCGGAGGCCTCGCGCTATTGGCGCTCGTCCGGCCCCTGCTCTACGCCACGAACCGCGTCTTCGCCACCCGTTTTCTGCACACGCTGTTGCGCGGGGTGAGCCGGGACCGGCTCGACCTTTTAGGCGAAGAGTACTTTTATTACTTCCTCAAACCGAGGCTAAATCAGTCGAGCGTTCGCAGGCTCGAAGAGTTGAAGGCCGCAGGCCACAGGATCGTCCTCGTAAGCCAGGGGCTGGATCACGTCATGCGCCCGCTTGCCGAGCATCTCGGCGTCGAGCATCTGCTTGCAAACCGGCTCGAATTCCGCGACGGGCTCGCCACGGGAAGGCTGCTCGATCCCGTCATCAGACCTCGCGGCGGATATGCGCGTCTCATACCTCTCAAGTCGGACGGTCGCGTAACGCATGAAAAGCTTGCGAGAGACCTCGGTTACCGCGACCGGCCCGACATAGTCAGCCGGGCGATCATACCGGCAAAAAGGCCCGCGCCCGCGCTATCGCGTCCGCTCGTCGTCTTCGACGACAACAAGCGGCTCAAGCAGCTCTCGGTCCGAACGTCGCTCGCCGGGAAACATATATTGCTGATCGGCGTGACCGGGTTTATAGGAAAGGTCTGGCTCGCAAACGCTCTCAATCACCTTCCCGAGATAGGAAAGATATACCTGCTGATAAGAAGGCAGCGCTCCGTCACGGCAGAGCGCCGGTTCGAGAAGATACTAGCCGAATCCCCGCTCTTCGAAGCTATCCACGAACGGCTCGGAGCCTCCGCCGAGAGCTTCATAAGAGAGAGCGTCGAGGTGGTCGAGGGCGACGTGATCCGGCCCGGCCTCGGCATCGAAGAGAATACACGCAAACGGCTTCAATCGACGCTCGACCTTGTGATCAACAGCTCCGGCCTCACCGATTTCAACCCCGACCTGCGCCAGGCGCTTTCGATCAACGTCGATGCGACGATCGAGGTGCTCGATTTTATTCGCGGGTCGGACCACGCAGGGCTCATGCACCTGTCGACCTGTTACGTCGTGGGCTTTCGAGACGGGCGCGTCCGAGAAGAGATGCAGGAGAACTACACCCCCCTCAACGTGCAGGGGTTTGACGCCGAGAGCGAGCGCCGGTCTCTTCACAAGCTTGTTCAAGAGATCGAGGCCCGGTCCGAAAGCGGTGAGATCAGAGACCAGCTTCTCGCTCAGATTCAGGTCCGCTCAAACGGGGCGCGGCCATCGGCCCATAGAGACGTCGACGGGCAGGTTCGCAAGCTCCGCTCGCGGTGGGCGCGCAATCAGTTGATCGAAGCGGGCATGGCGCGGGCGAAAGAGCTCGGCTGGCCGAATACCTACACGCTCACGAAGAGCATAGCCGAATCGCTGATTGCAAAGCTCGGCTCCGACCTGCCTGTAGCTATCGTTCGGCCCTCTATAG
>DASTET010000457.1:0-6492 GCA_035709445.1 Blastocatellia bacterium
CGGCCAGAATCATGACCGGAGAAGCGAAGGTCAACAATGTTGCCCTGCGCCCGGCCTTCTCGCGCGTGCTAATAAAAGAATCGACCAGCGGCCAGCTCTTTCCAAAAACGACCAGAAGCAGCAGAAAGACCGGCGGCAATACCCTTACGATGTGATAAAGATCTGCGCGAGGATAAATCTCAAGAAATGTGCCTGAAGCAATCAATCCGACTATTGTCAGCGTCCGCGCCCCGGCCCACCAGTCTTCAAGTGTTCTATTCTTCTTTAGCTCGCTTCTCAACCTCCACACCAGCCAGGCCGCGACGAGTGTGAAGAGCAGGATCGGCATATAAGAGGCAAACGCGATTGCAGATTGCTTCAAATAATAGGCCCGGCCCGGAATCAGCAAGGCAACGGAACATATCAACACTGCGATTACCAGGAACGCCTGATAATAACGTGGAGCTAATAGAAGGACGACGAGGGCTGCGGCGGCCAGCAAGACGAGGGCTAACAACGAGGGACCCAGATGTTTTATCGGAGGCAAAGGGATAGCTCTCTCCTGGCCGTATGCGAGCACATGATTTAGGAAATGATCGGCCATCGGTCCGAGCGCGTCGTTGTATGCAAGATAGAGCGCCATCGCTCCCGCGACTATCGCAAAACCTGCCCAGAAAACCCCACATCGCTTTAAGACAGGAATCACACGAGCGAGAATCGGGCCTGATGAGAGCGCCAGCTCACGGATAACGACGGCTGCGGTCCCGGTCGCTAAAAGGAGGATGCCGACGTTGTACTTGAAGACAAAGACCATCCCTATCAGACAGCCGCTCAAGAGCAACCAGATGATCTTTTCGGTCTCATCATAGCGGAGCATGCACACAAGGCCGAGCAGGATAAAGAGCATCGAATACTGTGTGGGGAATACTCCGAAGACGTACCTGTACCCGATCCACGCCAGCGCAAGCCCGACAGGCGCAAGCGCTGCCCACGACGAGGTCAGGCGACGGCCCGCATAATACAATGCGGCGACGGTCAGTAGCTTTACAACAAAGAGCCCCGCGTTGATAGTCAGCACACCTGCTCCGAAGAGCCACATCAGCAGAGCGTTGAGCCAGAGTATCCCGGGCGTGTAATTATAGAGAAAATCCCTGTAGGGAACTTCGCCGTAAAGGACCCTCTCGGCGGGCGACACGCTGTAGCCTATCACTGAAAGCCACGCGCCGCGCCTGAAAAAAAGCGCGTAACAGATGCACGCTGCAATGATCGCTATAAGAAAAGGGAGAGTTTCAGACCAAAGCGCGATCCTCTTGCCAATCGCGGGTTCATTCGCCCTCGGTTCCTCCACTCTGTTTGTTACGGCAGGGACCTGCACCAGATGATTAACCTCTACTTTATTCGCTCAAGCATCATCGCTTCGCCGAATTGGCGGTCAATCCGGTAATTACTCTCAATATACTCGCGCATCGGATCGTAGCGTTCCGCGCGAAGGTCTCTATCGGTTGTGATTATCAATTCGACCCGTCTCTCTTCAAGCGCCCGGAGGGTTTCAGCCCGCTCCGAGTCCGTCACGCCCACCCCGCCCCAGAACTGCGCCCCCGAAGGGTTATTCCTGTCGGCAAGAAACAGGTACGATGACCCTGCATAAGCATGAGCAAAGAAGAAATCGTCTTCGCGGGTCCGCTCCCTTATGTAACTCACCGCGCCATCAATCTCTTTTGCTCTAGCTTCGGGAAAGAATACCCCACGGCCTCGGTCGGTCATCAACTCGGTATCGCTTTTGAAATGTAGCCTGCTATCAAAATAGGTGCTTAGAAACATCCGCCCCCCGATCAGAAAAACGGTCAATGGCAGCACAACCGCAAGCAGCGCGCTCGAAGCTCTTCTCCACGCGTCCGGACCTTTCAGAGCATCGGTCATTCTTTCGATTAATGGTGCTGACAGATAAGCGAGGTAGAGCAGTAGCAGCGTGACGAAGGGCATCGAAGCTACTGCCTGCTCGCGCGCAAATCGGGGAAAGGCTTCAAAAAAAGCGGCTGCTGCTATGACGAGCACCGAAAGCGATACTCTCCAGCGCGGGTCCCCTCGCCTGATCTCAATTAATGTGATGACCGCGCCGGACACTATTACGCCAACCGGGGTGTAAAAGATAAGGCCGTCGATAACCGACTGTCCTGAAAAGACCACAATCGAGATGCAAGCCAGCGCGATAGCGGTAAGGCTGAAGGCTGCAAGTCTCGCATCCGGCCTCAACCTGTAGAGAAGAATCGCCGCCGCTGCCACAGCGAGCGAGAATAACAGAAAGGCTACCGGCGAAGGCCACCCTGCAAGCCTGCTCAACAGAAAATCGCCCGGCCCGAATACGAGCGTCCGCGTCATGGCCGCGAGCCCGTCCTGCGAAGCCATATACAGGACAACCGGGAGGACCGGCAGAACGAACCCGCCGAGTAATATCAAGAGATCGCTGAACCCTATAGAGGAAACTTCCCCCGCGTCCCGCTTCTTAACCGGCAAGAATAGGAGCGATGTTCCCGCGAGCGCATATGCTCCGATGTTGTGTTTGAAAAGCGCGAGCGCGCCGAGCGAGATTCCCGCTCCGAACAGATACAGCCTCCGGCTGCTATGCAGATATCTCAAGACGAGAAAGAGCGCGCATGCCAGAAATAGCGCGCCGTAATGCATCGGAACGGCTTTGAACGGGCCGTTCGGTCTGAGCCACAATAATGATGCCGCCGCCGCAAAGAGAGCCCACACTCGCGGCATAATCATGCGCCCGCACGCGTATAGCATTATGGTCGTCAAAACTTTGAATATGAATACTCCGAGAAGCGCATTGTACAGGGTCGTACCGAGGAGCTTGAAGATTGCGGCGTTCAGATAGACCGTCGCCGGGGGATATAGCGTATGAAAATCTCTATAGGGGATTTCCCCGGACAGCACCCTCTCCGCGCCGTAAAGGTTATAACCGATTGAATAGGAGAGCGTGGTCTCTCTATTGAACAGGGGCCAGAAAAAGAGCGCAGAGACGAGCAGGACCGAAAGAAGCAGCGCCCCTTCGATCAGGAGCCCGCCGCCGCTCCTCGCGCTCTCATTGATTTGCCGCGCGCCGACAGTTACTTGCATTCTCGCCCCGAATCAGGCTTCGACGCTCTCGACAGGCAGAGGCTCCTTCGCGCGAATCAGACCCGCTCGCATTATATAGACTATTCCGCCAGTGATCGCGACCAGTATCAGAGGCGCGAATGCCAGTATCGAATATGCAACGGCCTTCTCCTGCGCCAGCCCGACGTTTGCAAACAGCGCGATCAGGGTAAGCTCTCGCACTCCGAGCCCGCCTATCGAGATCGGAAGCAGCCTGATCAGATCGACAAGAGAGATGAAAGCGAAGACGACCGGAAGACTGAGGTCCAGCCTCATCGCCTGCGCGACCGCATAACAGCCAAGGCTCCAGACTATTCGCATGATAACCGACAACAAGACAGTCTTTAAGAACATGAGCTTGTGCTGTCTGAGCCCTGAAATCGCTTCGAGGGTTCGACCTGCCGCCTCGCCTACTCGGTCGAGCCCGAATCTTGTCCCCAGCCATCTCGACAGTCGCGCGAGTCGAGATGAGACGCAATCACTCATAAGCGCCGCCGATGCGAGAAAGCCCAGCCCAAGCACCGCTTCGCCCAGATAGAACCAGCCGTCCGAAGGGCGATATGTTCTGCTCGCAAGCATAGCGCCCAGCCCGAACATCAGAAGCGTAAACATCCCCACCATCCGCTCGTAGACGAGCGAAGAGAGTATAAAGGGGCGGTCGCCTATCTCGCGCCCCGCATAGACGAGTCGTGTGACATCGGCGGTCACGGCCCCGCCCGGCACGAAATTGCTAAAGAAGGTTGCGATCAGGTAATAGACAAAAAGACGGCGTGTCCGGACCAGCGGGTATCTGACGCCGAGTATCACGGCCCACCGGTATGCCATCAGCCACTGGACCGCTAGCGTAGCCACAAGCGCGAGCGGCATATATGAGAGTCGAGTGGTCTTAAATGCTTCGACAAGCCCGCGCGCATCAGACCTGAAAAGGACCAGGGCGAGCGCGCCGAGCCCGACAAGCACCTGCACGACCGCGCGCAGGTTGAGCGACCTGCGCCGCGATTCATTTCCCGCAGGCAACGACCTCGCCTCTTGCCTGTTGCGCTCCCTCACCATTGGTTCTTACCGCTTGCCTCGCGGCTTGGAATGTATGTTTATCCAAATGCGTCCAAGCTCGGCCAGGGTCGAGAGAATATGGCTCGGCCTCACCGTAGAGCGGCCCGCCTGTCTCGGATAATGCCGGACGCCTATCTCTACCATCCGAAAACCGAAGTACTTCGCTTTTGCGAGGACTTCAGCGTCGACGAAGAACCGCTTCGATTCTATGGTCACCTTTTCAAAAACCTCGCGCCTGAACAGCTTGAACGCGCAGTCGACGTCGCGGACCCTTATTCTAAAGATGATCCTCACAAGCAGATTGAACCCCCAGCTCAAGACCAGCCGCGTAAGCGGATCGAAGCGGTAGATTCGGAAGCCACATACCAGGTCCGCATTCTCAATCAACGGCAGCAGGTTTTTGAGCTCTCTGACATCGAACTGGTTATCCGAATCGGTGTAAAAGATCAGCCGGTGGCGCGCGCTCGTAAACCCGGTTCGAAGCGCCTCGGCATAACCGCGATTGGGGTTGTGATGAAAGACGCGGATATGCTCAGGGTCTTCTGCGGCAAGCCGGTCGGCGATCTGCCCTGTGCTATCCTGAGAGCCATCGTCGACGATGATGACCTCCCAGTCTCGGAGCTGTAAAGATCTGAGCACTTCAGCCATTCTGGTTGTGGCCGTCTCGATATTCTCTTCTTCATTGAATGCCGGAAGCACAGCCGAGATCGTATCAAAAAGAGGAGCGACAGGGTTAACAGGATTAACAGGGCGAGATTCAGTCATGATCATTCAGTCGATCCTGCCAGTCCTGCCTTTCTACCTATCCCAGGTATCCCCAGCCCCGGAGCCGCTCGCGTATCTCGTCGCTCTCTTCGTCGGTCATCGCCCCCGCCTTTTCGGGCTCCGCAAATTGCGCGGCATCCGAGATGCGCACCGGATTCTTCCCGATGTACTCTTCGGTGAATATCTCTTCGAGCACGCGGCCATCCATATCCGAAGGCACTTCGACCCCGAAGGTGTGAAGTATGGTCGGAGCGTAATCGATTATCCTCGCGCCTTCGACCGATATTCCGCGCCGAAGCTCCGGGCCTCTGCCCATCATCACGCCATGCATACGGTGATCGCCGGAGTTGCCATAAACGGGCGTGATGAACTTATTCGATGTGAGATCGAGCGTGCCGAGCGGCTTGTTCGACATGTCGGCGGGCAAGAACTGTATGTCAGGAGACTCGTCCGTGTGCGGCCCGGTATAGAGGTCTTCGCGCCTCCATATAGGCCCGATCAACAGCTCGCCGGTTCCAGGATCGATAAGGCCGCGAAGCCTGTCGATGATCGTCTTCATTACACGCTCGTACTCCGCGCCCGGCTCGACTATGCCGTTGGCCTCTCTTCCGCGAAGGTTTATGAATATCTGGCCGTAATTGCCCTTTGAGAAGGCGACGGTGCGCGACCAGTCGACGTCTTCGAGCGAGAGCATCAGATGGTTCGCCAGCTTCATAAGGCTCGACCGGTTCGTCACCCCCACAGACAACCGCAGGTGCGCAAGACCGAGCTTCATCGCAGACCTGTATGCGAGATCGGGCGTGAGTCCGAGCCTGAATATTCCGCGCTTGAACCTCGTCATCGCATCGCGCTTGAGCACGAGCAACCCTTCATTTATCAACCAGACGTTGAAACAGAGGAATTTTTTTATTGGTCCGAACCCGTGGTCGGAGCCCATATAAACAGTCGTCTCATCTCCCACTTCATCAAACAGCTCTCCGAGTGTCGAATCGACGGCGTGCCAGTATTCGTTGATCCGGTTTATATGTGCGTCGTGCTCTTTCTTATCGAAAAACGGATGCGACTTATCGAGCAGGTGCCATAGCTCGTGCTGAAACCGGTCCGTGCTCCAGTAATGCGTGGCAAAAACGTCCCAGCCGTATTCGTTCATCAGGTAGCGGTTGACTTTCGTCTTGTACTCAAGCTCTCCGAATAGCTGATTGAGTATCTTATCCACGTTTCCGGGCGTATAGACTTCGGTTATGTAGAGCTGATAAGGCCCGAATTTGGATTCGATCTCTTCGATGAGCGAATCGGGAAAGGTAAAATCCCTGCGCCCGCGCGGGGTCAGGAAATCCGAGATCATAAGCCCGTTGACGACCGAGGGAGGGTATGTGCAGGGGACGTTTGTCACTATCGCGCGCTTGCCCATCTGTCCGAGGATGTCCCAGAACGGGACCCCGTCGCGCGACCGCGAGCTTACGGGCATGTCGGGAAGCGACCCTGACCCTTTGCGTCGAAGCAGGAACTCGAATACCCCGTGTTTTCCGGGGTTCTTACCTGTCATCCATGAGA
>DASTET010000458.1:0-8560 GCA_035709445.1 Blastocatellia bacterium
TTCAACCCTCCCTCTCCGGGAACGCCCCGGCGTCAGCCGAGCGCCGGCTCCGGCTTTATCGTAAGCCCCGACGGGTACATCCTGACTAATAACCACGTCGTCGAGGACGCCGAACGCATTGAGGTCACGCTATCCGACAGCAGAAGATTCAGGGCGACAATCAAGGGGACGGACCCGAATACAGACCTGGCCGTGATCAAGATCGAGGCCGACGGTCTGCCTATAGCAATACTTGGTGATTCGGACGAGGTCCAGCAGGGCGACTGGGTGCTTGCGCTCGGAAGCCCCTTCGGCCTACAGCAGACCGTGACGGCAGGCATCGTCAGCGCAACGGGGCGAGAGCTTGGCAGCTCCCAGTTCAGCCGCTTTATCCAGACCGATGCCTCGATCAATCCCGGAAACTCGGGCGGGCCTCTCGTCAACATGCAGGGCCAGGTTATCGGTATAAACTCCATGATCTTCTCGCCTTCGCCTTCAGGCGGCAACGTCGGTATAGGTTTCGCAATCTCGGCGAACACCGTACGCGAGGTCTTCGACCAGCTTGTCAGAAGCGGCAAGGTCACGCGCGGGTATCTCGGCGTGAGAATAGATGAGCTTGATTCGCCAAAGGCGAGCGCCCTCGGGCTTGAGCCGAATGCGGGCGTGCTTGTGCTGGATGTTCCCGATCCCGATACCCCCGCCGCGAAGGCAGGCATCGTGAGCGGCGATGTTATCGTAGCAATCAACGGCAAACAGGTCAGGACGCCCAGAGAGCTTATGAAGGTCGTGGCAGCCATGCCCGTAGGCGCACCGGTCACAGTAGATTTTATACGCAAGGGCGAGAGCCAGTCGGTAACCGTCGAGCTTATGGAACGCCCCGAGACCACGACCGCGCGCGTTATCGTCCCCGATGATGACAGCGGGCAGGACCCCAACTCGTCAAGGCTCGGCGTAAGCGGCCAGACGATCACCTCCGACGCCGCCGACCGCATGAAGCTAAAGATCGCGACCGGCGTGCTCGTGCTCGCAGTTCAGCCGGGCAGCCCCGCCTCTGAAGCCGACATCAGACACGGCGACATTATTCATCAGGTGGGCTCAAAAGAGATAAAGTCCGTCGAAGAGCTCGCCGAAGCGCTGAAGGAGATCAAGCAGGGCGATAAGGTCGCCGTACAGGTTGAAAGACGAGGGCAGATGTTCTTTATCAATGTCACGCTGGATTGATCAGAGAGGATATATCAGTCAATTCCCGGTTGAGAAATAGTATGTGAACCACAGAGGAGACCGCAGGGTCACAGAGGAATCATTCATTCCTCTGTGACCCTGCGGTCTCCTCTGTGGTTATTTCTTACATCGCGAGGCCGCCATCGACCTGAATGACCTGTCCTGTGATGTAGCGGGCATCTTCAGACAGAAGGAACGCCACTATCTTCGCGACCTCCGCAACCGTCCCGTAACGACCGAGCGGTATCTGCTCGAGCATCTTCTGTTTGTAGTCTTCGGGGAGAACCGATGTCATCTCGGTCTCGATCAGACCGAGCGCGAGCGCGTTTACAGTCACGCTCCGCCTGGCCACCTCCTTTGCGAGCGCCTTTGTGAAGCCAATCAATCCCGCCTTCGACGCGGAATAGTTGGTCTGACCGGCCATGCCCACAACGCCGCTGACGGAGGAGATGTTGATTATCGCACCTTTACGCTGCCGGACCATGACGGCCACGGCGGGCTTTGTGACATTGAAGACGCCTTTTAGATTCGTGTCGATCACCGCGTCCCAGTCCTCTTCGCTCATCATCATGATGAGCTTGTCGCGCGTTATCCCGGCGTTGTTTACGAGAAAATCTATCGCGCCAAACTGCGCCTTCACCTCTTTTACCATGTTTTCGGCAGACTGTCTGTCGGCGACGTCTGCTCGAAACGCGAGGGCGCGACCGCCCGTGGTCGTGATCTCGCCGACAAGGCTTTCGGCCGCCGCCTCGTTCTTCGTATAGCTGAATGCCACGGCTGCCCCGCGCGAGGCAAGCTCCTGAACCATGGCTCGACCGATCCCCCGCGTCCCACCCGTAACGATGCCCGACCTGCCCTCAAAGTCTTTCATAGCTGAAGCACTTCCCTTCTTACAGTCAGAGATTCGATCCTCTTCTCGTTGACCTCGAACCCTATGCCGGGGCCTTCGGGCGCTGCTATCGTGCCCTGGCTCGAAACCGTCACAGGAGGCGTTATAATGTCCTCTTCCCAGTACCTCTCCGAGGCCGAGACATCACCCGGCAGAACGAAGCCATCGAGCGTCGACATTGCGATATTGTGAGCGCGGCCTATCCCCGATTCGAGCATCCCCCCGCACCATACGGGCATCCCCCTGCTGCGGCAGTACTCCTGAATGCGAATCGCCTCTGAGTGCCCCCCCACTCGACCGAGCTTTATGTTGATTATACGGCACGATCCGACCTCGTCCGCGTGTCTCGCGTCGCCAAGCGTCAGGATCGATTCATCGAGACAGACGGGAGTTGTTATCTCTCGCTGTAGCTTCGCATGGTCGAGCAGATCGCCCGGCGTGAGCGGCTGCTCGATCATCATCAGGTTGAACCGGTCAAGCTGCCTCAGTAGGTCGATGTCGGTAAGCGTGTATGCTGAATTGGCATCGACCGTAAGCGGGATCGAAGGGTGGCGGTCCCTTACCGCTTCGACGAGCCGCACATCCCGGCCCGGCTTTATCTTGATCTTTATTCGCCTGTAGCCGCGGGCAACCTCCCGGTCTATTTTTTCAAGGAGCGCGTCTGTAGTCTCCTGCAGCCCTATCGAGACACCGCTTACGATTTCGGTCCTTGTCCCTCCGATATGCTGCCAGAGCGGCTTGTTTGCGAGCCGCGCTTCCAGATCCCAGACCGCCGCTTCGACGCTCCCCTTAGCCATGCGGTTCCCGCGTATGCGGGCCAGCGCCTGATTGACTTCGCTCGCCCGGCTTACTTGAGCCGCCTTCAGAAGCGGAGCCACATAGCCCTGAATGATTATCCACGCGGTATCAATCGTCTCGTGGTTGTAAAAGGGGTCTTCAGGCGCCGTGCATTCGCCGTATCCGAAGGCCCCCGATTTGTCAAATACCCGAACAATAAGTATGCGCCTGCGGGTCGTTCTCCCAAAGCTTGTCTCGAACGGGTGCTTGAGCTGCAGGTGAATCTCTCTCAGTTCAATTCTTTCTATCGCGTCTATCATATTTCGATCCGTTGTCGGGCTGACGGCCTTCAAGAGTGATTACGGGACGATGCTAAATCGTCCGCGCTTCGTTATATGAAACGAACTGGAACTGGGCTTCATCCGGTCCGAGAAGGTAACGGCTCTCTGCCATCTTTTCATCGCGGGCGAACCCTCGAACGATCTTCCCCGTAGCGAGGGCCGCCTGAAAATCTTCGCGGACTCTGACACGCCATCGCCTGTGATCCTCGACCGACCTCGCGCTCACCGCGGCGATGTCTGCCGGTATGGTCACGGTGAGGTCGGCATCCATGGCAGGTCTGTTGCCCGCCAGCGTCGCTTCGACGTGCGGCGAGCAGACCCACCACTCCGCAAAGACTCTGTCGGTCGGAACATTCGCATCGAACACGGTGGAGACCCCCTCGCCGTAATAGTTGACCTCGTACCTCCTGATGATCGCTCCGAGCTTGTTGATATTGAAATGCGCATTTCGGGACTGGAGCGGGTCGAACGTCCAGATGATAAGAGGGATGCCCGATTCGAGCGCGCGCTCACGCTGCGCGAGCTTTATCCTGTATCCGATATCTTTGTGACGCAGGTCTTCGAGCACGGCGGCCATGTGAGAGTGGAAGGCGACGTTCTTCCCGATCAAAGCAAGGCTCGTATGCACGAAGCCGACAAGCCTGCCGGTTTGATCGAACGCCCCGATCGTGGGCGCGTTGCAGGCCTTCGAAATCATATAGAGCCTGATCGGCATAATATCAATGTCTTCATCCCGCCATACCGCGCGCTCAAGCTCGATGCACTGTTTGAAATCTTCTACCGTCAGGCACTCTCTGATAGTTATATCCGCGTCCGGCATAGCCGTGGAGTATAAAATGCGCAGGCTCTACATTCAAGACCGGCATCCTTTTTGTCAGAGCCCCGCCGATCTGTTAAACCTGTCCGGCACGGTGTTATACTCAGAGACGAATGGCGGAAGAAAGTGACAGCCTGCTCGATAAGGCCGAGTCGTTCGCCCGGCGAGTGCTTGAACGGATGGGCGCGAGAGTCGACGACCGCGCCTCGGCTTCAGACCAGCAGACGCTTTCACCCCGAGAAGTCGGCGAGATAACCTCGAAGATCGAGAAGGCTATAGAGGCCAGGTTGCGAAAAGACGATAAGGGGGTCAAACGAGTGGCCCCGAATATATTCAAGGTTCTCTTCCCTTATGAAGCTACCTCCCGGTTGAATATATCTTATATCGCCGCGCTCGCAGCCGAGCTTCGCTCTACGGCCTTCGAATACATAAACAACCGCCGGTATGAAACACGCGGGCCCGTAAAAGTGGAGACTGGCCAGGACCTCTTCTCCAAGACGACCATCGTCAAGGCGATCTTCGAGGGCGAGCAGACCTCTTCGGAGCAGGCGCGCGGCAGTGCTTCATCCGAGAACCCGCAATCGGTAACCGCAGCTCGAACGATCAATTTTGCAACTGAAGACGGACAGGCATATCACGTCGCGCTCAAAAGCGAAGGCACCGTCTATATCGGTCGTGCCGCGGGCACTGCTCTGCGAATAGATGATCCTAGCATCTCAAGGCTCCACTGCTCGCTCGCCCTGCGCCAGAACGGAGAGGTCATAATCTCTGACCTCGGCAGCTCGAACGGGACCTCGGTTAATGATCAACTGCTCGACACAAATCAGGGGCGAGCCCTTAAGGAGGGCGACAGGGTAATTGTCGGCGACATAGTATTAAAAGTGGCGCAAATCGTTTAAGGAACCGACCAGTATTGGGGAAGATAGCGATTCCAACCTTGCCGGGCGCTTCAAAATCTGCACGAACAGGAAAGGCAGCCGAAATCGTATTCGCACATGAGGGATGGGCTGGAGATTTAAGGCATGTTGATTCCGTTGATCCTGACTTATGCCCTGGTCACGGCAGGGCTCCTGCTTATGTTGCTTCTTGGATGGGCCGCATGGCGGCATCGCAACCCGGCAAGGGAGGCCGATGAAAAGGCTGATGAGGAGTCAAGGCTCTTTGGTCCCGAGGCGACGAACAGGTGGCTTCGCGGGCTGAGGGCCTTTCTTGCGCTTTTGATACTCGTAGTCTTCGGGTTTCATTCTTACTGGGTCTTCAGGGCCGATTCAAACGAAGGCTTCACGCGGGCAAGCCGCATGGATGCGCGCAATCGCAGGCTTGCCGCGAGCGGGCTTAAAGGATGGGTCTTTGATCGAACCGGAAAGCTTGAGAACGCTTTGATCAGGTACAGGTCCGACGGCGGATACGTGCGGCGCGAGTACCCTCTCTCCGAGTCTGCGGTCCACGTAACCGGCTACTCGGACTATATATTCGGCGCGGGCGGTATCGAGCACGCATATCGCGAGCACCTCACAGAGCCTGAGAGCACGTACAACCAGATGGTCTCGCCCGTGCCCGTGGGCAAAGACCTCACCGTATCGGTTGATTCGAGTTTTCAAAGAGAGGTCTTCAAGCTCATCCAGGCAACGGGCAAGCCGGGGGCCGCGCTTGTCTTGCTGCTTCCTGAAAACGAAGTCCTCGCAATGGCATCCGCGCCCAGCTTTGCTCCCGCCTCGATAACCGATGAGAAGACGTGGCGGCGATTGAGCGAGCAGGCCGAAAGGACGCCGCTGCTTAGCCCTCTCGTCAACCGCGCTACCGGGACGCTTGTAACAGGAGGCGCGGCCTTCTACTACAGGCCGGGCTCCACCTTTAAGACCTTCACCGCAGCCGTCGCAGTCGAGAGCGGGATGACGAGCGAAGTATTCACCTGCCGGGCCGAGGGATTTACTCCACCGGGATCGGGCCGCTCGATAAAGGATTTTGCAGGGCACGTGCACGGCTCGATTGGTTTCGAAGAGGCCTTCAAACAATCCTGCAACCAGTATTTTTGCCAGCTCGGATTAAAGCTTGGCAGAGACCGGCTCGAAAGCTATGCGCGGCGGCTCGGTTATTCGATCTCTCCCGATAAAAATATAAACCGCTCGCTCGGAATGTTTCAGGTCCAGCTCGGCGACCCGAAAGACTTTGACTATATCTTTGCGCCCCCCGTCACGCGAATGGACCTTACCTCTAATGCGACGAACTATGATATAGCGTTGCAGGCCATTGGCCAGGGCTTCGACGACATGACCGTTATGAGCATGGCGCTTCTCGCCGCAGCGGTCGCAAACCCAGAGGGCTCGCTCATATCTCCGTCATTCGAAGTCGGCGTTCCAAGAAAGGCTACGCCCTTTATAAGTCACGCAACCGCCTCGGAGGTACGGAGACTGATGAGGGGCGTGGTCGAGTCCGGAACAGCTGCCGGGGCATTCGCGCATCTGAAGGGAAAGATTTCTGCGGCGGGCAAGACCGGGACCGCCGACCGTGTTGTTCCGGTATATGACAGGCAGGGAAATCTGGTCGTAGATCATGTCGATAAAGAGGGGCGCACCCACTACAAGTATCAGGGATGGACCGACTCGTGGTTTATCGGGTTCGCTCCCGCCGAGAATCCGAAGATCGCTTTCGCAGTCGTCGTCGAGAACGGCGGAGAAGGGTCGCGCACGGCGGCGCCCATCGCCGCAAAGATAGTCGAGCGAGCAGCCCAGGCAGGTCTCTTCAGACAACTGCGATCAGGGAAATCCGGAGATTGACATGGAGAATGGAAGAATACGGCTCAATCGCACGAGCCCGTCACTACACTTCCTGGCAATCGTGACCGTATTCGCGATCGCTCTGGTCGGTCATATCGCGATTATCTGGGCCGGCGAGCTTAAGGGTTATAGCCCGAGCAAGATAGTTGCGGCCCGAAACCTGGCCCTCTTTATTCCCCTCCTGGGCATATTCTTCTGGCTGACTCGCAGACAGAGATTTCGGGGCGAGATGATCGCGCTGTCTGCCGCTGTCTTCCTGTTTGCGGTCGGCTCTCTGGTCCAGTATCGGCTCTACTCAGACCCCGAATACGGCGCGCGCGGAGCTGAACGCGCGGTCGCGCGGGATGCCAAGGCCCAGACTATTCGACTGAGAAATATTCAGAGCGGCTACGATGATCAGAAAAAGACCTTTATGTTCGGCGATCCCAGGTCTGTCCCTGACAAACCTTCTATAAGCGTGCCCGTCTCCGAGTACACGCTCTTTGATATACTCAGATCGGTCAATACCTATATCCCTATCCTCGCGCTTCTCGCGCTCGCCGCAGGATACCTGATCTTCAAGGACGACCGGGCCTTGCTATGGCTGCAACGACATTCGCTTATAATAGGGCTGGCCACGCTCGCGCCTTTTCTGCTTCTCGTTTTGCTCTTCAGCGAGGAAGGAAAGTTCCTCGGACAGACAACGCCGTGGGAGGCTGTGAAGATTCTCTTTCTTCTCAGCTTCGCCGGTATGCTGGCAGATACATATGCACATCTGAGGCGCACGCGCTGGGGCCTTCCACCAGCGAGGTACTTCCTGCCGTTTCTTGTCATAGCCGCCATGCCGGTAGTCCCCTTCTTCGCGCTTTCGGACTTCGGCCAGATGCTCGTCTTTTTCGGCGTGTATGTGATGCTCTATGTCGTAGCGGTCCGAAAAAGAGCGCAGCTAGTCTATGCAATATTGCTCGTCGCGATGATGTTCGGGATATTCTATGCGACCTCAACCGCAAGCACAGGGTTCGGTCTGCCCGGTCGCGTCCATTTCAGGTTCTACCAGTGGCTCAACACCTGGGAGCCTCCGCCGCCCGATACGTGGTGGTGGAAGGGCGATTATGAGAGGTATGTTAAGTCGATAAACCTCGTCCCGGACCCGAACGATGCGCAGGAGATTCAACAGCGAAATATCGAGGCGTGGTCGGACAAGGTTCTTCAACAGTCCCAGGGGCTTTTCGGCATAAACGAGGGAGGCGTCCTGGGCGAAGGGCTCGGTCTCGGTTTTCCGGAGACCGTCCCTATTTCGGATTCCGATTTTATCTACGCTGCCATCGGTGAAGAGATGGGTCTTGCAGGCGCGCTCGCGGTCCTCATCGCTACAGGGGCCTTCGTCTTTGCCGGGTCGGCCATAAGCCTCGGCTCGCGCGATATGTTTACAAAGCTGCTTGCCGCTGGTTTTACTGCCTTCGTCGGGTTTCAGGCTATCGTCAATATAGGCGGTGTGATAAGGCTAATCCCCATGACGGGAATCACCCTCCCGTTTGTAAGCCACGGCGGCTGGTCACTTATCACCTCTTTCGGCATGCTCGGCATACTTCTCGCCTTCTCACACCGAAATGCAGTCTCCCGCCCCGTCGTCGAGAAAACCCCGGCTTTCATCCCTGTAAGGTGAGTTTTTGTGCCAGATTTTCACAGGAGCAGACATTTGTGTCCCAATTTTTTCCCTTCTGGAAAAGGAGCGAGATGGACTTTTTCTCCTTTTTTTATACTGTCTTCAACAGTTATA